>NZ_JAUIRR010000004.1 GCF_030577135.1 Sulfurimonas sp. hsl 1-7
CTTCTTGTCATACCTGCATAAAAAAGCGCCAACCCTGCCGGTGTCATTAGTAATACTAATGCAGCTGATACCATCATCCACGCTGTATCACCTGTATCTAACTTGTCTTCAGCTAATGCTAAAGTCGGTAACGCGAGTAACATCGCAACTATCCATCTCTTCATGTTAATCCTTTTTTGAATATTTCTGCTCAAATTATAATATAAACTTTTCATCAGTTGTTCAACTAATTGCCTAATTTTTAATCAATCAGAACATTGCCATATACATAGTGTAAATTAGATAGTTTTTTTATGGTTTAAACATTATCTTAAGAGATATTTAGGTATCATCTACCAAATTTAATTTTTATATTAGGGTGTTATATGGGTGATTTGCTAAATAATGAAGAGATACAAACTATAAATATTGAAGAGACACTTCAAAATAGTTATCTTGACTATTCGATGAGTGTTATCGTCGGTCGTGCGTTACCAGATGTAAGAGATGGTTTAAAACCGGTTCATAGACGTATACTATATGCGATGGACAAACTAAACCTCTCTTTTGGTTCAAAGTATAAAAAATCTGCACGTATCGTCGGGGATGTTATCGGTCAGTACCACCCGCATGGTGATACAGCAGTTTACGATGCTCTTGTTCGTATGGCTCAAGACTTCTCAATGAGAATGGAACTTGTTGACGGACAAGGTAACTTCGGTTCAGTTGACGGTGATAGTGCGGCAGCAATGCGTTATACGGAAGCACGTATGACAAAGTATGCAGGAGAGCTGTTAAAAGATCTTGATAAAAACACTGTAAATATGATCGATAACTACGATGCTACAACAAAAGAACCAGATGTAATGCCTACTCGTGTACCAAACTTACTTATTAACGGTTCGAGCGGTATCGCAGTTGGTATGGCTACAAACATACCTCCACATAACCCAACTGAAGTGATGAATGCACTCAAAGCCGTTTTAGCAAATCCAAAAATTTCATTAAACGAATTAATGGAATATATCCCGGCACCAGACTTTCCAACGGGTGGTATCATTTTCGGTAAAAAAGGTATTGTAGAAGCATACGAAAGTGGTCGTGGCCGTATCAAGATTCGTGCGAAAACACATATCGAGCAAAAAGGTAAAAAAGAGATCATCATTATTGATGAACTTCCTTACCAAGTAAATAAAGCACGTTTAATCGAAAATGTTGCAAACTTAGTAAAAGACAAACTAATCGACGGTGTAAGTGAGATTCGTGATGAATCAGACCGTGATGGTATGCGTGTCGTAATCGAGCTGAAAAAAGATGCAATGAGCGAGATCGTTCTTAACAACCTTTTCAAACAAACTGCTATGCAAGTAACGTTTGGTATCATTATGCTATCTATATTAAATCAAGAACCTCGTATCTTTGGTTTAATTGATATCTTAAAACACTTTATCAATCACCGTAAAACAATTATTATTCGTCGTACAATCTTTGATCTTGAAAAAGCAAAAGCACGTGCACACATCTTAGAGGGTCTCAAAAAAGCGATCGACATCATTGATGATGTTATCCGTGTTATTCGTGCATCAAATACGGAAGAGTTAGCAAAAGAGAATCTTGTAAGCGAATTTGACTTCTCTGAAATTCAAGCAGCAAGTATCGTTGCTATGAGACTTGGTCGTCTAACTGGTTTAGAGATCGAGAAAATTGAGAATGAACTTCAAGAGTTAATGAAACTGATCGAATACCTAGAATCAATCTTAAAAAGCGAAGAGGTTCTTCACGGTATTATCGATGAAGAGTTTGATGAAATTTTAGAAACATACTCTGGAAAAAGAAAAACAGATATTGAAGATGATTATGATGATATCGATATCGAAGACTTAATTCCAAATGAGCCTATGGTTGTAACTATTACACACAGAGGTTATATTAAACGTGTACCTTTAGCGAACTATGAGAAACAAAAACGCGGCGGTAAAGGAAAAACTGCTGTAACTACATACGAAGATGACTTTATTGAAAGATTCTTTACATGTAATACACACGATACATTATTATTTGTAACTGACCGCGGTCAACTTCACTGGTTAAAAGTGTATAAAATTCCAGAAGGTACAAGAACAGCTAAAGGTAAAGCAGTTGTTAACCTTCTTCAATTAGTTGCAGACGAGAAGATTCAGTCTATCATCCCTACAACAGACTTTAGCGAAGAGAAATCTTTAGTATTCTTTACTCAAAACGGTATTGTAAAACGTACAAATTTAAGTGAATACAGCAATATTAGAAGTAACGGTGTTAGAGCGATTGTACTTGATGATGACGATTCTCTAATTACTGCAAAAATTGCAGAGCCTGAAACTAAATACCTCTTCATTGTTACAAAACTTGCACAGTGTATCAAGTTTGAGATCGAGAAAACTCGTGAACAAGGTAGAAGTACACGTGGTGTTAGAGGTATCAAGTTTAAACATGCGGGTGATGAAGTTGTAGATGCAAACATCATCTCAAGTGATGAACAAGAGATCCTGATTGTAAGTGAAAAAGGTATCGGTAAACGTACTGATGCCGGTGAATATCGTCTGACTAACCGTGGCGGTTCAGGTGTAATTGCTATGAAAATGACGGCAAAAACAGGTAAAAATGTTGTCGGTATTCTAATGGTTGATGAGAGCATGGATATGATGGCACTTACAAAAGCCGGAAAAATGATCCGTGTAGATATGCAAACTATCTCAAAATCAAGCCGTAACACTTCAGGTGTATATATAGTAAAAGGGGATGATGTAGCAAGTATTTCTCGTTGTCCTAAAAAAGAAGAAGATGAAGATGAAGAAGGTACAGAGGAAGAAAACCCAAGTTTAGACTTGGAATAGTTCTTGCTTAAACCTTTACAATAACTCTGAAGAGCATGTCTCTTCAATAAGGATATTTTATGAAATACTCTTTAGTATTACTTGCTTTATTAAGTTTAAATGTTTATGCCGGCTATACACCAAACAGTGTATCTTCTGAGCAACAAGAACCTGTTAAAGTTATTACTACACCTAACGAAACTGTGATTAATGTGAACTACCCGACGGTAGAACAACAACCTGCACCTGTTCAAGAGGCTAGTAAAACTTCAGATAATAAAGAAGAGATGGCAACTGCCGATACTGCAGATAACGAACCTGTTTTAGAAGCTGACAAAGAACTTATTATCAGTGTTGTAGGTCAAGGTGTAGCACCAATAAACACAGTTTCACCTGCACAAGCTTATGCACTTGCAAAACGTGCAGCTGTTGCTGATGCTTACAGACTTATTGCTGAAAAAGTAAAAGGTGTTCGTGTTGATGGTCAAGACTTAATCAAAAACATGATGGTAAAACGTTCAACTGTTAGAACATCAGTTCAAGCAATGGTTAAAAATGCAAATATCGTTGAAACAAATTTTAAAGAGGGTCTATGCGAAGTAGAGATGGAGATCGCTCTATCTTATTCTCAATTTGCGCACTAATTATCTTTAGTTCACTTGCTATTAATGCAAGTGAATATCTTATCTCTTACAGATATGTTGTTAAAGATGCGCTTTTATATAATGAGCATCTTGACGTATCTCCTGCTATGCAAGCGTGCACAGGTCTTCCTCAAAAAAGTATCTTTTTAGACCCACACAATTCAGAAGAACTCAAAACTGTCATTGAAAAAAACAAACAAGAGTTTATAAGTTATCTTCACCAGCTCGGTTTACAAGTACAACACAATGAGAAAACTGCAAACTTTCAAAACTCTTCAACAACAGTACTTACACTAAAAACAACATGCTTCAAAGTCGATTTTAATGATACATTTGTTAGAATTACGCCTTTAAAATAGCTCGTAAAATAGGACCTTTTGTGAAGATAGCAATAGTTGAAGATGATATCAATATGCGTAAATCGTTAGAGATTGCTATGGGTGACTTTAAAGAGTTTGAGATAAAAACCTTTAAAAATGCCAAAGATGCACTCAAAGGCTTAGATGATAGCTTCGATCTCGTTATAACAGATATCAATATGCCGGGTATGGACGGTATAGAGTTTGTTAAAGAACTTGGCGGGAAATTTGAAGTTATTATTATGACCGGTAATGCGACCTTATCTCGTGCTATTGAATCTATTCAGTTAGGTGTAAAGGACTTTTTACTCAAGCCGTTTGATGTAGATACGTTAATTGAAGCTATTAAACGGGAAGAGAAAGTACAAAATGTTAAAAAAACTGTTTCTAAAAAAACTAAAAATGACACAAGCGATTTTTTAGGAGAATCAGAAGCACTTAAAAATATTTTGAAACTTGCCGATAAAGCGAGTAAAACAGATGCCAGTATTTTACTCTTAGGAGAAAGCGGTGTCGGGAAAGAGGTTTTTGCTTCTTATGTGCATAAAAATTCACTAAGAGCAAAGAAACCTTTTGTAGCTATCAATATGGCTGCTATTCCTGAAAACCTTATAGAGAGTGAACTATTCGGCTTCGAAAAAGGTGCTTTTACGGATGCTGTTGAAGCAAAAGCGGGACAATTTGAACTTGCAAACGGCGGGACACTCTTTTTAGATGAGATTGGTGAGATGCCTTACGGAGTTCAAGCAAAACTGCTTCGTGCTCTACAAGAGAAAGAGGTACGTCGTCTTGGTTCATCAAAACCGATCAAGATAGATATTAGAGTCGTTTCTGCGACGAATGCAAACCTAGATGAAAAGATCAAGGGTGGAGAGTTTAGAGAAGATTTATATTATAGATTAAATACAATTCCACTTAATATTCCACCTTTACGAGAGCGTAAAGATGAGATATTAAGCATTGCAGAGATTACATGTGAAAAAAACTGTAAAAAGTATGGGTTTGAAAATAAAACATTTTCAGATGAGGCAAAAAATGAGTTGTTAGAGTATAATTGGCCAGGAAATATTCGTGAGCTTATCTCTGTAATTGAGAGAGCGGTTATACTTAGCGAAACTGATAAAATTCAAAAAGAAGATTTATATTTAGATACAAGAAAGTAGGAGACTTTATGAAAAAATACAATTTAGCGGTAGTTGGTGCAAATGGTGCTGTTGGTGAAGAGGTATTAAGAATCTTAGAAGAGATCGATTTTCCTTTAAATAAACTTGTTCCACTAGCAAGTAGTAGAAGTGCAGGTAATACTGTTGATTTTAACGGTGAAGATTTAGTAATCAAAGAGTTAACGCACGATATCTTTGAACAAGAGGATGTTGAGATCGCTATCTTTAGTGCAGGTGGAGGCGTAAGTGCCGAGTATGCACCATCAGCTGTAAAAGCAGGTGCTGTAGTGATCGACAATACATCTCACTTTAGAATGGATCCAAATGTTCCTTTAGTTGTGCCAGAGGTAAACCCTGAAGATATCGCTAAATGGAAAAAAACAGGAATTATTGCTAACCCTAACTGTTCAACTATTCAGATGGTTCAAGCACTTAAACCACTTGATGAAGCTTATGATCTTGTACGTGTTGATGTATCAACTTACCAAGCGACAAGCGGTGCAGGTAAATCTGCTATGGAAGAGCTAGTACAACAGATGCAAGACTTCTTTGCTTTTAAACTTAGTGAGAGTGAGCATAAAGCATTTAACCAGCAAATCGCTTTAAACGTAATCCCGCAAATTGATAAATTTATGGAGAACGGTTACACAAAAGAAGAGATGAAAATGGTTAATGAAACAACTAAAATCATGCATAAAGAGATAGCGCTGAGTGCTACTTGTGTTCGTGTACCTGTTCTTCGTGGACACTCTGAGACATTAACACTTACATTTGACAGCGAAGTAAACGCTAATGAAGCTAGAGATATCCTTTCTAAAGCTCCAAACATCGTTATCTTAGATGATCCAAGTGCAGCTGTATATCCAATGCCGAAAGATTGTGTTGATCGTAATGAAACTTTTGTTGGGCGTATCAGAGAAGATGTATACTCAAACAATATGTTACATATGTTTGTTGTTGCTGATAACTTAAGAGTTGGTGCTGCGACAAATGCAGTAAGAATTGCTCAAAAATTTATAGAGATGCAAGAGGCTTAAAATGTTTGAAAAAATATTTGAAAACGGACTTTGGGGTTCAAGATTTATCGTTTTACTTGCGGTAATCTTTGGTCTACTTGGTGCTATAGCTCTATTTGCTGTTGCATCATTTGATATTTATGAAACTGTTAAACTGGTTATAAATACATATATAAACCACCTTCACCCTGAACATTTCCACGATTTAGTAGTGGGTGGCATTATCGGTGCAGTTGATCTTTACCTAATCGGTATAGTAATGCTACTGTTCTCTTTTGGTTTATATGAGCTGTTTATCTCAGATATTGACATTGCCAGAGAGGATGACGAAGAGAATAAAATTCTTTCAATCCACTCTCTTGATCAACTAAAAGATAAAATTTCTAAAGTTATTGTTATGGTTTTAGTAGTTGGTTTTTTCCAAAAAGTTGGGCTTACAAGTTACACTTCACCATTAGAACTTTTATATTTAGCCCTTTCTATTACTGCTGTTGCTGTTGGTTTATACTTTTTAAGTAAAGTTGGGCATCATCATTAGTATTAAAAGTACTAATAGACAATTAATTTGATTTATACACAAGGAAAAAAATGAGTAAGATATTTGTAGATGCATGTTTTGGAAAAGAAACACCTTATACACCGGTTTGGATGATGAGACAAGCTGGTCGTTATCTACCGGAATATATGGAAGTAAGAGCAAAAGCCGGAAATTTCTTAAACCTTTGCCACAATCCTGAGATGGCATGTGAAGTTACACTACAACCAGTTGACATCCTAGATGTAGATGCTGCTATTTTATTTAGCGATATCTTAGTTATTCCGGATGAGATGGGGATGGATTTATCATTTGTAAAAGGTGAAGGTCCTAAGTTTTCTGATCCTATTACTTGTGAAGCTGATCTAGACAGACTTATCGGCGGTGAAGAAGCTGCATCAAAACTTACTTATGTGTATGAAACAATTGAGCTAATTAAAACAAAACTAGCTGACGATAAAGCACTAATCGGTTTTACAGGTGCACCTTGGACACTTGCTACGTATATGATCGAAGGACAAGGGACAAAAACATACAACATCTGTAAAAA
This sequence comes from Sulfurimonas sp. hsl 1-7, assembly GCF_030577135.1. NCBI lineage: Bacteria > Pseudomonadati > Campylobacterota > Epsilonproteobacteria > Campylobacterales > Sulfurimonadaceae > Sulfurimonas > Sulfurimonas microaerophilic. Next base: position 7,099 of record NZ_JAUIRR010000004.1, read on the forward strand.
AATGATGTACTCTAACCCTGATCTATTACACAAAATCCTTAGAAAAGTTACAGACGTTGTAAAAATCTACATGGAAAAACAGATTGAAGCTGGTGTTGACGTTGTTCAAGTATTTGATTCTTGGGCTGCTGCAATTGAGCCGGGTATGTACGATGAATTCTCTTGGAAATATATGGTTGAAATTTCAGAATATTTAAAAGAGAAATACCCACACATTCCAGTAATTTTATTCCCTAAAGGGATTCCTGCATTCTTAGATAAAGTGTACGGAAACTTTGATGTATTCGGTGTAGACTGGTCAACACCAATGAAATTTGCAAAAGAGCGTTTAGGTGATAAATATGTTCTTCAAGGAAATATGGAACCGTGTCGTCTTTACTCAAAAGAAGCAACAACAAAATGTGTAGAAGTTATTCAAGAAACTATGCAGGGAAAACGCCATATCTTCAACTTAGGGCATGGTATCCTTCCTGATGTTCCTGTAGAGAATGCTAAACACTTCATCAATGAGTGTCACAGAGTCAGTGGAAAAAAATAATATAATCTTCGGTCCAATCAACTCACGCCGTTTCGGCATGAGTTTGGGCATCGATCTCTCCCCTTCCCATAAACAATGTAATTTTGACTGTTTATATTGTGAACTTGCACCTGCGGCAACCGTTGATCACCAATCGAAAACTATTTCAGTAGATGAAATTATTTCACAACTAAAACAACATCTTAACGATAAAATAGATGTGATCACACTTACTGCAAACGGAGAGCCGACACTCTACCCTTACCTCGATCAGCTCATCGATGAGATAAATAAGATCAAAGGTTCTACACAAACCCTTATACTTACAAACAGTGCGATGCTTACAGATGAAAAAGTGTATGCCTCACTGCTAAAACTTGACCAGGTAAAACTCTCTTTAGATGCGATTACACCTGAAGTATTTAAAAAGATAGACAGACCGCACCACAATATAAACATTGATGCACTTGTCTCAAAGGTACAACAGTTTTCAAAAGAGTACACAGGCAAGCTTTTTATTGAGATTCTCTTTGTACATGGTTTAAATGACTCAAAAGAGGAAGTCGCTAAACTTAACGATGTTCTTTTGTCTATAGATGCTTTTAGAATAGACCTTGGCACAATTGACAGACCACCGGCCTACCCTGTAATGGGAATTAGTTATAAAGAGCTTTATGAGCTTTCTCATCTTTTTGACAGCTCATTGCCTATCCATATAGCTTCACGTGTACATGCAGAAGCAAACAATAGTCACTATAGTGATGATGAGATCATAAATACCTTAGATAAACGCCCGCTCACTATGAGTGATATTGAACTACTATTTGATGAAGATTCTAGAAAAAGACTTGAAAAACTTTTAGAAGAGGATAAACTTTCTATTAAAAAACTAGACAATCTTGAATTTATCATCCCCTCTGAGAACAGTAAACGAAAAAGAGTTAAATAACTCTATCTCGTTACTTTTCTCGTAAAGAAAATAAATAATCCCAACGCAAGTACTAAAATAGATACACCTGCGATCAGATAGACTGCATAAAGCATTTGCGAGTAGTCGTGCAATGCGATTTTAAATACAACCATCAATGACTCAATCAATAACGCAATAATAATCGTAATTGAGAATTTCGTAAATACTTTGTACTCCAACTTGGAGTTTTTAGAATAACTTTTAAATACAACTTCTTGCTCTAAGATCGTTTTGGAGAGGTCAAAAATAGCCAGTCCTAACGTTAAAGCGATTATTGGTTTAAAAATAGATTCTATCGATACCCCATCTTTAAAAAACAGTGAATGTCCAAGTTCGTAAATACTGTATCCAAGTGTAAATACAGCAAGGAGGATCATTAAGTTTGCCGTTACAAAATAAAAACTTTTACTTACAAAGTTAAACTCTCTATGCAGCTCGATCAACCCTAGTCTATCGAGTAAAGCAGTTAAAGTAAAGTCCATAAAATATATTTTATCCGCTTCCTCTTTTACAACTGTGATACAAGTTTTTCCCGTAGCACTGCTAATGTAAGGTTTTGAAATTGAGATATCGCTGTTATTTAATCTTATTTTTTTCATTAAATAACTTCTATCTCTCCCTTTTGGCAAAGAGCTAGTTTTATCTCTGTAAATATTATCTGAAATTTGTACTAATGTATCATTATCGCATATATATACCAACTCTAAAGATGGGAATACTTTAAAAAGGTTTTCAAACTTTTTTTCCTCTCTCTTTGAAAGTTCTCCTAAATTGTAGATTGTTTCTGTTAAAAATTTCTCAATATCATCTACATTAGCGTTATATGTTTCCATAAACTCTTGCATGTTCATCCTTTACTTCTTTAATGTGAGCGTGGTCCATGATAATAATCATCACCACTTTCTTCTGGAACTGTACTTATCTCTTCTTCTTCAAATACTCGTACCATCTCATGCTTGGGATCTCCTAATGCTAACAGTTGTCTCTCTAATACTCCAAATTTGTTTTTAAATTTATCTGACAACTCAACAAGATCTTCATAACAACGAGAAGCCAGTTCCATTTCATATTTACTGGCATTTGATTTGAATCCTAAAAAAGCTTTCAATGTACTCTGTTCTTTAGCGAAATAGATAGAATAAATTTTTGTATAAATATCATACATTTCATCTAATAATTCTTCCATCTCTTCTAAAACATTTTTGCTATTGAACTGTGCAAATTGTTTTGCTTCGTTATAAAACCATTGTCCTAAATCTGAATCTTGAGCGAGTGGTGTTAGGTATTTTTTATCTACACTAACCCCTGATACAAGCAACTTAACGCTATTTACCCATTTTAAGTGTGCAGTACGAGCTTTATAGAGTCTGCACATGTTCTTTTCTTTTGTATTCACGCTAAATCCTTTATTAAGATTTTTTGCATTATACACCGAAAGGATTTTTTTTTGTTCTATTGATGGCTTATTTTTTAATCACTGATAGCAAGTTTATGTAGGAGTATTTCTACTAAATTTAAGTATTTATGAGAAGGCAGTAAAGGAAATATTTATCTCTTTTACTAGTCTTTTTTCAGTTTAAATAGACTGGGATCTTCAACACCTATGTATATTACATGTCCCCCGCTCGTACCTGCTGAGATATCAAAATCGGTTTTGTATTTTAGATCGATATTTTTTAAAAACTCTTCCATAGCTTCTAAGGTCTCTTTATTTCTTGTAGTTATTTTTAAAACATTATCACCTTCATATCCTAGAAAAGTTTCAAGATAATCTATATCAAGTTCAATAGCGTACTTGATAAGTTGCTTCATTTTTTTTACTATCACTTCGATCCCCTTAACTATAAGCTGTATCTGAAAATTATAGCATTAAATTCTCACGTTGTACTCACATTGGGAAAAAACAATCAGTTCTAAAAACATTGCTATTTGAAATATTATTAAAGGTCTATTTTTATTTTACATATAATTGAGCTTATAAAAAATAAAGTATAAACGTAAGATAAGAAAGGTCAAATCAAATAATGGATGGAAATATAGTGGTAAGTTACAAAGTATTATGCGAGTCAGACATCTATAAAGAGGTATCTCTTAATGAGCTCCTACAAAATGAGAAAGTTCTTAAAGTAATAAAATCGGAGTATGTAAAAGGCGGTAGAAATCTAGATGTTCTTGCAAAAGACGATGCAACGATTAAAATAGAAACACAAAGAGCTGTTCACACATTTGAAGTATCTAAAAACGACTTTGCAGATCTACTGATCTTAGCCGAAGAGGATGCTAAAAATAGAAAACTGTTTAAAAAAGAGTGCGAGCGGGTTGAACTCGTGGATATTCAAACAGTATAAAATAAATATATATGTTCCAAAGAGGAATACTCTTTGGATTAAAAGGCAATCATTGCCATAAAAAGCAGATCTTTATTTAGGTCTTTAACTGAATCATCTGGATAATCAGTTAGAGAATATTCTAACATGAAACGGATATTTTGTGCATAATTATATTCTGCACCTAGAGTAATACCCCTTTCATCATTCACTGCATTATTATTATCATTTAATGACAGGTAAGCCAGTTTAGCACCAAAACGTTCTATTGGATTGAGCTGTGCCCCTATAGAAAAGCCTGTTTTATCTTGTTTTAGAAGATCTTTATCTGTATACGTATTTTTTAATACGATTCCACCAGTAACCATCAAAGAGATTCCCGAGACTGTTCCGTCAAGTTGCAAGTCTAAACCACTCGATACACGGTCTAGAGCATCTACATCATCAGCTTTTTCTTTACCCGTAGCAGTACGGTTTACATCAGAAACATCACCACCTATATAGTAGCCACCAATTGCTGCATCAAACGCTCCTATATTCATATTATAAGCTGCACGAGCAAGAAGTTTATAATGTCCATTTGTTTTAATACTATTTCCCATAACCGGTACATAGCCTCCTATGGTGGCATAAATTCCATTTCCATAATAATAAACTTGTCCACCAGTAGCTGCACCATCACCTATACCAAGTAATTGAAAGATATTTGCTTTTTTTCTATTTTCAAATTGTCGAATTGGACGGTATAAGCCTGTAGTGTAAATTTCAGTACCAGAAAAAGCTCCCAGTGCATCAGTCATATAAATAGTAGCACCCAGACGACCGACAGAAAATTCATCAGTAAATGCGATTTTTCCTCCTAAAAGTCCTTCGCCAAATTCCATAGAAGTACCAACATGTTCAGCAATTTTTCCACCTAAAACAATTGCTGATTCATCAAAAACCTCTGTAAATGAACTAGTAGTAGAAGCTGTTTTTTGATGATGGAATCTTGCTTTAATGATAAATCCCATATTAAGCGTAGCTGGAATATTCAATCCACCACGACTACTTCCGGTAACTTCTTTCACGCCTCCTATCATAGTAAAACCGGACATTTTAAACTCGCGTCCAAATCTATTTAATTTTGGAATGTTTTGAGAATGACATGTTACACAATTAGTATCCATTTGTCTTGCAAATGCTGGTGTGGCTTCTGCATTTGTAACACAAATTAAAAAAGGTAACGAAGTTAGTAAGATACGTTTAATGTATTGAACTATCATAATATACTCCTCTTTACTCATAGCAAATCCATCGAATGTATTTCTCTTTGAATTTGTATTTGTATTTCATATATTATAAATAGATTATGTGTAAAGAGTGTGTAGCAAAATATAGCTGTGAAGATAAGTGATATTCATCGAAAAAAGGGCACTATATTGACACTATTAAAAATTAAATAAATTGATTGTTCGTATTTTAGGGATTTATAAAAGAAGTGGCTCCGGATACTGGATTCGAACCAGTGGCCAAGTGATTAACAGTCACCTACTCTACCGCTGAGCTAATCCGGAATGTAAAAAATATTCTTAAGAAAGATGGTGTCAAAGGGGGGACTTGAACCCCCGACCCCCGGCTTATGAGACCAGTGCTCTAACCAGCTGAGCTACCTTGACATCTCTTAAGAGGCCGAAATTATATACAAGCACTCCTTAGAGTTTTATAAAATAGAAAAAAAACTTTTATATTTTATAAAAATGCAAACTTATTACAATTCATAGCTAAACAAACTTTAGTCATAGTGACTAAGAGTGTTGACATTGTTACGTTTTTAATGTAATATTTTAACCCTATTTATATACTATTAATATTGAGGAGGATATATGAATTTTAAACCACTAGGTGAAAGAATACTTGTAAAAAGTGTAGCAGAGTCAAACACAACTGCAAGCGGTATTATTATCCCAGACAATGCAAAAGAGAAACCAAACCGTGCGGAAGTTATGGCTATTGGTAGTGAAGTAAAAGAAGTAAACGTAGGTAATACAGTTGTATTTGGTAAATATGCAGGTACTGAGTTAGCTCTAGAGGGGCAAGACTACATCGTATTAGAACTTTCAGATGTTCTAGGTGTAATTTCATAATTTATTAAAATCTTACAAATATAACAAGGAATAAAAATGTCAAAAGAGATAATTTTTTCAGATAATGCAAGAAATGCTTTAGCTCGCGGTGTTGAGAAATTAACAGACGCAGTAAAAGTAACTATGGGACCACGTGGTCGTAACGTACTTATTCAAAAGTCTTACGGTAGCCCGGTTATCACAAAAGACGGTGTATCTGTAGCTCGTGAAATTGAATTAAGCGACAAACTAGAAGATATGGGTGCACAACTTGTTAAAGAGGTATCTAGTAACACTGCTGATGAAGCTGGTGACGGTACAACTACTGCAACAGTTTTAGCAAACTCTATCTTTAAAGAGGGTCTTAGAAATATCACGGCAGGTGCAAACCCTGTTGAAGTAAAACGTGGTATGGATAAAGCGTGTGAAGCGATTTTAGAAAAGCTAAAAGAGAGTTCTAAAACTATTAAAGACAAAAGCGAGATCGCACAAGTTGCAACTATCTCTGCTAATTCTGATCATGAGATCGGTGATATGATCGCTGAAGCTATGGAAAAAGTTGGTCAAGACGGTGTTATCACTGTTGAAGAAGCAAAAGGTATCGTTGATGAGTTAGATGTTGTTGAGGGTATGCAGTTTGACCGTGGTTACCTTTCACCATATTTCATCACAAATACTGAAAAAATGACTGCAGAGATTGAAAATCCTTGGATCTTACTAGTTGACAGCAAGATCACATCTTTAAAAGATCTTTTACCGGTACTAGAGCAAGTGCAAAAAACTTCTCGTCCACTTCTTATTATCGCTGAAGATGTAGAGGGTGAAGCACTTTCAACGTTAGTTGTAAACAAACTTCGCGGCGTACTTAACATCTCTGCAGTAAAAGCTCCGGGATTCGGTGACAGAAGAAAAGCGATGCTTCAAGATATCGCAATTTTAACTGCGGGAACAGTTATCTCTGAAGAGACTGGTCTTACTCTAGAAGGTACTAACATTCAAATGCTTGGTCAAGCTGCTCGTGTAGTAATTGACAAAGACAATACTGTAATCGTAAACGGTGCTGGAACTGAAGATATGGTACAAGCAAGAATTACTGAGATCAGAACACTTATTGAAAACACAACAAGTGAATATGATAAAGAGAAACTTCAAGAAAGACTTGCAAAACTTGCAGGCGGTGTAGCAGTTATCAAAGTTGGTGCTGCAACTGAAACTGAAATGAAAGAGAAAAAAGACAGAGTTGACGATGCACTTTCAGCTACAAAAGCTGCTGTTGAAGAGGGTATCGTTATCGGTGGTGGTGCTGCATTAGTACGTGCTGCTGCTAAAGTTAACCTTGATCTAACAGGCGATCAGAAGATCGGTGCAGAGATCATCTTAAGAGCTGTAAAAGCTCCTGTAAAACAGATCTCAATCAATGCCGGTTATGATGCAGGTGTAGTTGTAAACACTATTGAAAACTCTGACAACGAGAACCTAGGTTTCAATGCTGCAACTGGTGAATATGTAGATATGTTTGAAGCGGGAATCATCGATCCGTTAAAAGTTGAAAGAGTTGCTTTAACAAATGCAACTTCTGCAGCTTCACTTTTACTAACTACAGAAGCGGCAATCTTTGAAATTCCAAAAGATGAGCCTGCTGCTGATATGAGCGGTGGAATGCCTCCACAAATGGGTATGCCGGGAATGATGTAATCATTCTGCAACAACCCCTACTTACCGTATCTCATTAGGAGATACGGTTTTTTCCCTCCTAATTTTTTACTCACCTTAAACCTTTATGCTTTGTTTATGCTATATCAATCTTATATAATATTACAACTACTGTTAAAGGAAATATTTTGAGTGTAATAGATATTTTAAAACAAAGAAAATCGGTTAGAGCATTTTTAAATAAAGATGTTGAAAAAGAAAAAATTATTAAAATTTTAGAATCTGCCAAAATGTCACCATCGGGTGTAAACATGCAACCTTTTAATGTGTGCGTAGTAAGCGGAGAAAAAAAAGTTGCCCTAGAAAACAAAATGTTAGAAGCATTTGATAATAATCATAAAGAGGATATGGATTATCAATACTATCCTTTAGAGTGGAGAGAACCCTATAAAAGCAGACGTAAAGATATGGGGCTGCTGATGTATAAAACTCTAGGCATAAAAAGAGAAGATAAAGAAAAACAACTTCAACAGTGGAGAGAAAACTACAAAGCTTTTGGAGCGCCAACTGTTCTTTACTTTTTCATTGACTCTGTTTTGGAAAAAGGTTCTTATTTAGACTATGGGATGTTTTTACAATCCGTCATGTTAGCAGCGACCGAATTAGGTTTAGGGAGCTGTCCTATGGCTTCCCTAGCGGAATACCCTTCTATTGTAAAAAAAGAGCTAGATATTGATAAAGACAAAGTTTTACTATGTGGAATCGCCTTAGGATATGAAGATAAAAATGCGCCGGTTAATAGTTTTAAAACGCAAAGAGTACCATTAGAAGAGTTTGCTACATTTTATGAATAAGGACTAAAACAGTTTAATTGCATTGGTTAAAAAAGGTACAAAAAATAGAGTTATAAAACTCTATGTTTTTATATAATAATCCAATGAAATATCTATACATTTTAAAAGTGGGAGAAACTTTTCCACAAACAAAACAAAAATATAATGATTTTGATACATGGATATCAAGATTTTTAAAAAAGTCAAAAAACAGAATAAAGACCATAAATATTCTAGAAAATGAAAAACTGCCAAATTTAAAGAGTGCAAGAGGATTTATTATCACAGGTTCACACTCTATGGTAACTCAAGAACTCCCTTGGAGTATAAAGCTTGAAAAATATATAAAAAGTATTTCAAAAAGAGAGATACCTCTTTTAGGAATTTGCTATGGACATCAACTTATAGCAAAAGCATTAGGAGGGAAAAGTGATTTTAACAAGAATGGCAAGGAGATCGGGGTTGTAAAAATAAATACCCTTCAAAAAAATTATAATGATCCAATTCTAAAAGCTCTTCCAAAAAAATTCTATGCATATGAAACACACTATCAAACTGTAGTAAAGCTTCCCTATAATGCGAAGGTATTGGGAAAAAATAAAAAAGAAAACCATCAAATAGTAAGGTTTCACACGAACGTTTGGGGTGTACAGTTTCATCCTGAATTCGATAAAAACATTATGAAAGAGTATATTCTTAACCAAAAAGATGACCTAAAAAAACTAGGGTTCAATATAAACAAATTATTAAACGATTTACGTAGTTGTGATGTTAGTAGCAGGATTTTAAAGAACTTCGAGAAGATTACTCAAAATTCTTTAAAACAGTAGAGTATCTAGATACAGATTTGATTTTTCCCTTTATTCTTTGCAGCATAGAGTTTACTGTCGACACTGTTTAAAAGCATTTCTAAACTTTCTTCTTTAGTGTTCTTTAGTTGGCTAATTCCGATACTGACACTTACACTAAATGAGACCTCATCATTAAAAATAAATTGATAAGAGGAGAAATCTGCTTTAATCTTTTCACAGACGTTTTTCGATGCTTCTTTTGTAGCGTCCTTCAATATGATCGCAAATTCATCTCCACCTATCCTAAACCCCATGTCTGAAGCACGTATATTGTTCCTAATACATTCACCCATCTTTTCTATAACTTTGTCACCGCTATAATGACCAAAAGAGTCATTTACCAGTTTAAAATTATCTAAGTCAATAAATGCAATACTCACCTTCATATCTGTATTTCTTTCTACTAATGCCTTTTCTTTTTTTAGCAATTCATGAAAGATATCTTTTCTAAAAAGTTGTGTTAAAGAATCAAGTTGCATATCTTCTATTACTTGATTTGCATACTCTATCGTTATGGCATTATTCATCATTAACGTTAATTTATATACATTTAACAGTGAAGTGTATAAAGGTAAGATCTCTAAATACTCTTCACGATGTAAAAAATAAAAAAGGTTTTGTGTATTAAGATAGATCCTTTGCTCAAGCTCTTCAAAGAACTTTCTTTTCTCTAAAGTCAAAAACTCTAATTCATCTAACCATTGTTTTATAATAAAGCCATCTTTACTATCAAGCTCAAAATCTACATTTGTTTCAATACTTTCTAATAACTCTTTCAACCATTGAATTTTTCTTAATATTAATTTTTTCGGAAGATAAGTGTTTGTATCTACTATTACCTGTTCAAAGAATGTTTCCAAATCTCGCTTATCTTCATTTAACATTTTATTGAGGTAACCTTTGGCTGTAAAAGCCTTCATCACTTTAAAATACTCAAAGATCTCACGCATTAACTTTTTAGTATTTTTACACCGTTGGGCATTTAATAGGAAGTGTTCCTCTAAAATATCAGTCCCTTTCATAAAGTCTATGTACGGGATACGTAGATCGTAATGGAACTCTCCCAGTTTCACATAGTTTTGTTTTAAGATCTCAACATCTAAAGACAAAGAAGCTAAAAAATGTTTTTTCTGTTTCTCGATTAATGCTAATACCTGCTCATCATTTTCAAAAAAAACTCCCAATCTTACATCATTTAACATGGTGTTATAAAAATCTTCAAATGCCTCGTCTACATAGACTGTTAATTCTTTTAGTAATTGAAATTTACCCATTTATCTCCCTTATACTTACTACTTTATCAAAAGTTTTTTTAATTAAAAATTATACGTTTTGGTTTAAATAATTTTTAGTTATAATCATCCATTATGAAAGTATCTATTTTATTATTAATTTTTTTTACTTCCTTATCAGCACAAATCTCTTTAATCAATGAAAAAGATTGTTATAAAGATTTTCAAATTGAATACTTTTACGATCAGTCAAATACTCTGCAAGTTACAGATCTACAGACTAAACAGTTTAAAAAAACAACAAACAACTTTACATTTGGGTACTTAGACGGTACTACTTGGTTTAAAATTGTTCTTGACAACAACTCTACTCAAGAAGATTTTCTTTTAACTTTTAGTGAAGTTTTATGGAAGTCGTTTAATCTGTACCAATACAAAAACAATAAATGGCAGCTGGATAAAAACGGTTTAGATATTCCACTCGATCAACGTAGTTTCAAGTCCGTATACCCCACTTTTAGATTCCATATCCCTTCAGGTACGAAACAAACCATATATATTCAGGGGCAGACCATTGCCGGACAACTCGGAGAGTTTCAGCTCTGCTCTCAGGAACATTACTTTAGCGAATCAACTTTTGAAACTCTCGATATCTATCTGATCTTTGCATTTAGTTTACTCAGTATCTTTATACTGAACCTTTATAGCTATTTTCTCACTAAAGAGAAAGTATATCTTTACTATGTAGCTTATACATTTGTATTTATTATTTTTAGTGCTATGCAAAGCGGTTTTTATCTTCTTTTGGGATTTAACGGCTGGAACGAAGGGCTTCATGTTGTTGGAACATTTGTCTTAGTTACCCTTATCCTTTTTTCAGATACTTTTTTACACCTCAAAGAACATCTACAGCTTATCCATAAGTTTTTTCAACTATGTATAGGCTTGTTTTTACTGTTTGCTCTGCTTATTTGGAATGATGTACCCTATACAACTTTATCTTTTAACATCTTCTCTATCTTCTTTTTCTCTGCCTTATTCTATGCTACTATTCAGACATACAGAAGAGGTTACGTAGGAGCCAAATACTATCTGATCGCACTCATTATCTACTCGGCGATGATGACACTTATGGTCCTTACTTTCAATGCCTTTTTAGAGTATAATTTTTTAAACCGCCACCTTTTCGTACTCGGTTCATTTATAGAGATTATCTTTTTTACTCTTATCCTAGCCACTAAATATAGAACAATGAGCCAAGAGAAGATTAAAATTCAAGAGGAACTCCTACAGGAAAAAAACAGAAATGAAGAGGAGCTAAAACTAGCAGTTGCAGAGCGTACAACAGAGCTCGAAGATGCAAAAAAAGAGCTGGAGAAACTGGTTGTCACCGACTACCTGACAAAAGCCAAAAATATTAGAGCTTACAGAGAAAAGATAGCCGAGCTTCTTTCACTTTACGATCGACATCAGACACCTTTTTGTATGATTATTTTTGACATAGATAACTTTAAAGTGATAAATGACACATACGGTCATAGAATGGGTGATATCGTCCTAATGGAGTTATCAAGACTTGTAAAAAGCAATATTCGAAAAAATGATTATTTCTATAGAATAGGCGGAGAGGAGTTTGTTTTACTGCTGGATAATACAGCCTTAGATAAAGCAGAAAAGTTTGCACAAAATCTTTTAGATATGGTTGCAACGAAGCTCTCTATCATTAAAGATCAGAAAATAACCATCAGTATCGGTTTAACTGAGGTAAAAGCAAATGATACCGAAGATTCGATCTATAAACGTGCGGATACTTTTCTTTACAAATCAAAGAATAATGGGAAAAATCAAGTTTCATTTGGATGAATATGATACAATACATCAAAAAAATTTGGAGAAATTCATGAAAAAAAATTTACTGCTAGTGGCACTACTGGGGTTATCAACTTCTATCTTTGCTTCTACATGTAAAGTAGACTCTAACTCTTTACAATGGACAGCATTTAAGACACCTGCTAAGGTTGGTGTAAAAGGAACATTTGATAACATCAAACTAAACTATGAAGCATCTACTTCACAGATAGAACTACTTCAATCTAGTAACGTTACTATTGTTACATCAGATGTAAATTCAAACAATCAAGGGCGTGATGCAAAACTTGTAAACAACTTTTTTAACGTTCAAGGGGTAAAAGCTATTGATGCAAAAGTTTTAAAAGTTCATAAAGAAACTGCAGATGTAGAGATATCTATGAACGGTGTTAAAAAAGTTATCTCTATGACGTTAACATCTACTCCTCAGAGTATGAAACTAAACGGTAGTATCGATCTTGCCGACTTTAAAATGCTGCCGTCACTTGAAGCGATTACAAAAGCATGTTATGCACTTCACCAAGGAAAAACTTGGCAGGATGTTACATTAGAATTCACGATCAATACAAGTTGTAAATGATAGAGTTTAAAACAAATCCCTTTGATAGCGGACATATAAAAAACTACATACTGCTTTATGTCAGTATCGTAGTTATTATGGTTTTATTTTTTATTGCCGGTGAACTTTTTATGGAACAAACGACAATAGAAAAAAAAGTTTTTGATTACAATCAGAGTGCTGCGCAGAGTACAACAGCACTTGATCAACAAGAAGAGACAAAAGAGGAGTTTAAACCGAAGTTTAAGCTTTTAGAGAAAGCATTTTAATCTCTTTCACAATACTCTTTTGTCTTTGAAAAATATATTCTGAGATGAGATGCTCATTATTATGGTCTTCATGAAAGTCGCAAATTAGTTTTGCCACCTTCTGCTGACCATCTACAAAGATCCTTTGCACGGATCCTTTTCTTACAATAGTATTTATTATCTTATTCTTTTGCAAGCTCAATTCAAATGTTAAAACTACATCTTTATCATATAACTTATCAAGCGTCTTAGTATACGGAAGTTTGATGGCGACAGAAACTAAGGACAAATCTAGAATAACACCCTTTAATGATGTACCGTCTGCCGATATGTTGATATTTGTCGTTCTCTCACAAATAACACGACCGTGCTTACGTGCATTTACACTTGTTTTCATCAATGTAAAGTGCTCAAACGTAGCTATCCCCTTTTGAATATTGATATGTTTCAATGAAGCTTCTATGGTTTGAGAATAACCTGCGATCTCTATAGTAGTCTGTTTTTGTATAGAGGCAGCTTCTATTTGAAGTTTTTGCAATGATAATTGTATAAACCTGTCATCAACTTTGACAACCGAAGCTTTCGAGTTTATCACAAGCCCTTTGTAGATATTTAACAGCTTTACATCTACTTTATTAAACTTCATAGTATTGAGCATCTGTCGTAAGATATACTCGTCACTTTGATGTTCTGCCAGGTTTTCAATAAAACATATTTGGCTATTTAGCTTGAGATCATTAGAGAGTTGGTTTTTTTCAAGATCTTGCAACATCTCTAAAATGAATTCAAACTCCATCCCTTCAAGGTCAATAGCATACACTTCATGTGAAAGCACTATATTGTGTAATGATGCAAGTTGATTGAGATGGATATTGAGCTCTTTTGCTTTTTGCTTCAGCGTTTCAAACTCTAAACCTTCGTGCATAGCAAGATAAAAATGACCGTTATATTGTGCTAGCTGCAGGCTCTCCTTGAGTATGCTATTTATCTCATTTATGACTACTTTGAGCTGTTTCTCATCAACACTCTTTAATGCTATTGTTATTAAGCCCAATCGCTTAGTTTTAGCAAGAAATTTGTCTTTAAGAAGTTCGATAAATCCAAGTCTTGTTTCTAAAGACTGATCACACTCATCTTGCGATTGATTGTTCTGTTTGGCAATATACTCATAATACTCATCTTTTATTCTATGAATAATTTTTTGAGTATCTTGTTTTTCAGTTATAAGAGACTTACATTGTAACAACAGAGCAAGTTGAAAATGAAGCAGTGTATACTCTTTAGGTACATTAAAATAGACAAGCTTGTGCAGCTCTTTTTCTAGAGTATTTTTGAGTAGAAGAGACAACTCTTTAGTTATATGCTTTAGATCGAGAATATATATCTCTGCAGAGGGGATCTCTTTTGTCGTATCTAGATCGACACTTAGTATTTCAAAGTTTTCCAGCAAATGCTGATAATGCTTTGATGAAATATCTTCATTGTAAATATAACATAACTTCAACATATCTCTTTTAGTCGTTTTTTGTCACTATATACAATTGCTCGTGTCCCAGCTTTTTTAAAATATCCATTACACTCACAAAATCCTGAAACTTAGACTCTTTATCACTTCTTAGTATTACCGTTTGCTCTTTTGAGATAGCTGCTATTTTTTGCTCTAACGTGCCAAGATCAACCTTCTCTTTTTCAAAGAACATTTCACCTTTGTCGTTCACATATACAGTAACCTCTTTTTTCTCCTCTTTTTTCTCAGATGAAGAAGCTTCGGGAAGATTAACAGGGATAACGCCCTGCTTGATAAAAGTAGCAGTTGTTAAAACCATTACCAAAAGAACAAGCATAATATCGATAAATGGGATAACGTTTATCTGATCAAACCTCTTCTGTGTTTTTCTGCACTTAGACATCTTACGCCTCTTGTTGCTCAGTGGCAATGTCGTATCTTGTTAATATCTTTTCAACTTTTCTCAAAGCAATAGTATATGTCACAATAGCCGGAATTGCTACAATAAGTCCCATAGCCGTTGCTTTAAGTGCAAGTGCAAGTCCTGTCATAATTTTCTTTGCATCTACCGCACCTACATCACCCAAAGTATAAAATGTCAGCATAATTCCAAGAACTGTTCCAAGAAGACCGATATACGGAGCATTTGCGCCAATAGCACTTATAACATTGATATTATTCGTCAGATCCATCTCCAACTCATCTCTGTGCTTGTACTCTTCAACTCTTACTGTTTTGTAAAACATCATTCTTTCTATAAACAACCAAAGCGTCACAACACTCATCAGTATTAAAGTACCCATTACCCCGTAATCTATTGCTTGTTCGGCATATGCCATTAAATTTGTTGTTTCCATAATATTCCTAAATTTTTAAAATTTTAAAGATACTTTCGTACCTTGATTCAGTTTTGATGTCACACTCAATTCTATCTTATTTTCATCACAAAACCGCTTCACCATCGAAAGCCCTATACCAAAACCCTGCATATGTTTATTGGATTGATAGAAATTATCATAAATCTGAAGTAGTTCAACCTCATCCATTCCAATACCGTAGTCTTGAATTGTGAGTGTTTTTTTTTGTAGATTTATATCTATATTTTGTGATTTAGGTGAGTATTTTACCCCATTATCGATTAAATTGTCAATTACCTTGGAAAGCCCTACTCTGTCTATCTCCAGAGAAAAATTTTCCAGATTTAAATTAAAGTTTTTATTTGGATAGATCCTTTGTAAAAATGTGATTCTCTCTTGAACAAGAGCACTAAGGTCTACCATCTCCTTGATGTTTTGTTTTGACTGCATCTTAATAAGGTAATCAAGCTCATCGTATCTTTGTTTTAACATATCACATGCCGACTCGATTCTCGCAACCCTTTTAAGTGCTTTCTCATCTTCAAGATTCTTCTTGATCATTTGCGTATTTGTCGTGATCGTACTTATAGGGAGATTGAGTTCATGCAATGTTTCTTTTGAAAGATTTTGAAGGTTTGTTACATATTCTGCTAACGGGTCGATAGCAAGTTTAGAGATAAAAATACCCGACAAAATAATGATACAGAGTAAAACTACACTATAGATATAAAAGTTGCTCACGCCAAGTACATCTAAAAAATAGTATGAAATTGCCAGAAATGCGATCACTGTTAAAAAGTAAAATACAAAGATACTAATTCTTAAGTTAACAAACAAGCTTGTACCCTATTCCCCTGACGTTTTCTAAATTATGTTCAGGAAGTAACTGTTTTATACGGTTTATATAAACCCTGATTGCACCTTCACTACCACTTTCACTCAGATTATATAACTCATCAAGTATCATCTCTTTTGAAACTACACTGTTGGCATTTTCAATTAATAAAGACAACACTTCAAACTCACGCTTTGAGAGTTCTAACTCCTCAGAGTTATAGCTGATCACTTTTCGTGTATTGTCTATGCAAAGTCCACATTTACACACTTTATCTTTTTGTTTAAATCGTCTTAGAAGTGCATTTATGCGTAGGATCAATTCATCATTGTCAAACGGTTTTACAATATAATCATCACCACCGGTTAAAAAACCTTTTTGCATCATCTCTTTCTCTTTGTGAGATGTAACAAAAATAGCAGGTGTTTCATCCTCTGCATCACGAAGCTCTTTGAGTAATGTCACACCGTCAATCAAAGGTACGTTTATATCTAATACATAGAGATCGAATCTATTTTCGAAAGTGGCATCGAGTGCTGCTTGACCATTTGGATATAAACTAACGTTAAAATCCTCATCCTCAAGCATATCTACAAGAGTCTCCCCAAAAAGAGGATCATCTTCTAGAAGTAATATATTACTCGACATTCTCGATAGCCCAGTTTAGAGTCTCTCCCGCATACATCGGAACAACTCCTGAGTAATCATTAGGTACTGTAAAAGGTCTGTTTTCTAAAGTAACCTCTTTAAATTCAGGACAAATACCGTAAATGCTTTGTGCATTGTCACTTACAAAAGCTTGTAAGTTAGAAAGTTTTCCGTACTGATCGAAGATCTCACATAAAAGCTGTAATGCAATTGGTGCCGTAAATACACCTGCTGCACACCCGCAAGACTCTTTTTTATGTTGTGGATGCGGTGCAGAATCACTACCGAACATCACTTTTGGATGCGCTTCTAATGCTACGTTTAAAAGTGCGTCTAAATCTTCAGGACGTTTTGCAATCGGTTTACAAAAAAGGTGTGGCTGCATCATACCGCCAACTACATCATCTAAAGTGATTAAAAGGTGGTGTACAGTGATCGTTGCATAAAGATTCGGATATTTATCAAGCATATCAACAGCAGCTTTTGTCGTAATGTGTTCCATAATGATCTTTAGATCTGGAAAGTTTTGTGCTAAAAGCTCATAAATAGACATAAATTCAGCTTCTCTATCCATTACAAAACCGTCAGTCTCACCGTGGACACATAAAGGGATACCCATTGAACTCATAGCCTCTAAAGTTTCTCTCATCTCCTCGATATCGAATGAACTCACACCACCTTCAGAGTTTGTTGTAATTCCGGCTGGATACAATTTAACCGCTGTAATCTCCTCCGCAACATCTTCTAAAAACTCTCTAGAGTAGTTTTGATAGAAAAGTGTCATGTATGGTTCAAAAAAATCATTTGGAACTGCAGCCATTATACGCTCTTTATAAGCGATAACTTCCTCTTTTGTAGTAACTGGTGGAACGAGGTTTGGCATCACGATAGCACCACTAAAACTATATGCTGAAAGTGGAGCAACATTTTCAAGCATAACACCATCACGAAGATGGAGATGCATATCTAGTGGCATTAAAAGTGTATGAGTTTTCATTGAGATCCTTAATTTTATATATACGGGATTATAACAAATCGGTGGTTAAACAAGCCATAAAGATGCAGAAAGTGTTACGATAACTAACGTCAATATCGGTAAAAACCTATATATGCTACTAAGACCTAGTAACGATATCCCGTCAATAAATATCCCAATCATGATAGCCGTTACCAGTAACGCTGCTACGATAAAAAAGAGCCACATTGCAGGAACTATAAGATACCAAGGTTCTGTTAAAAATCCATAATAAAGTGTAGCTATGGCACTGAGTGCAATAAGTGTATGTTGTGCAACAAAAAGAGTAGTAACTTTTTCCTGTTTTGTGTGAACACGAGCTATTTTTAGATAAACGAAAAGTAAAAAGAGTGTGATATAAACCATTTAGAAGATCCTTTAATAATTTGAAGGTATTCTATCTAAATAGTTTTAAATTATGTTTATTATACTATTTGATTATAATAATTCTTTTGCTTCTTTTATAAGCGCATTTACTGATGCTTCATAGAGTGCAGCATCTTCTTTTGAAGTTGATTCAAAACGTGTTACAAGTACAGGAGTTGTGTTTGATGCACGTACAAGTCCCCAACCGTTTTCAAAGTTGATTCTTACACCGTCAACATCGATGATATCTTTGATAGCCGGAAAAGATGCCGGAGGATTTTGTAAAAGCTCTTTTACTTTTTCCATAATTTTGAACTTTTCCGCTTCCGTAGTTTCAACTTTGATCTCTTCAGTCGAATATACTTCAGGAAGCTTTGCAAGCTCAGCGTCAAGGTCTATACCGTCTTGGATAAGCTCTAACATTCTAAGGGTTGCATAGATTGCATCATCGTAGCCGAAGTATCTGTTTTTGAAAAACACGTGCCCGCTCACTTCACATGCAAGGTCAGCATTAACCTCTTTCATCTTTACTTTTAAGTTCGAATGTCCTGTTTTATACATAATAGTTTTCCCGCCGCGGCGTTCAAGCTCGTCATACATAACTTGTGAACATTTCACCTCACCTACAACTGTAGGGTTCTGCATCTTCATAGAGTATAAAAGGGCCATCATATCCCCTTTTATATTGTTTTTATGAGTCAGTACCGCGATTCTGTCTGCATCACCGTCGTATGCAAAAGCGATATCACCCTCTTTTTCTAAAAGTACCTTTACATCAGCAAGGTTTTTCTCAACTGAAGGGTCCGGATGATGATTTGGGAATGTACCGTCCGGATCGACATATAACCCTTTTGTATTTAATTCCAAGCGCTCAAAAATCTCAGGAAGAACAATACCCGCTACACCGTTTCCACAGTCATATACGATCTTTGTATCCATCCCTTTAAGATGTTGGAACTGCTCTACAATATAGTCGATGTATCTGTTTTTCGCATCAATTTTTACAACCTGGCGATCAACTTTTTCAATATCACCCATCGCCTCACACTCACGCCCGAGTGCATAGATATCTTCACCGAAAAACGGTGCTTGAGCAATTGTAATCTTAAAACCGTTGTATTCGCTTGGATTGTGTGAACCCGTGATCATAACAGAAGCTGAAGGTGTGATCCCGTCCCACTCTTGATAGTTTGTAAAGTAATTAACAGGAGTTGGCACAAGTCCCATGTCTAAAACTTTTTTACCGCCTGCATTGAGACCTGCTACAAGATATTCGAACAAAATCGGAGAGTGACTTCTTGCATCATAACCGACTGCTACATATTCTCCGTCAATCTTAGAAGCCAATGCAAAACCGATTTTTGTAACACTTCCTTCATTTAGTTCTTTTTCGTAAATCCCACGTATGTCATACTCTCTATAGATGCTCAAAACACTCTCCAAATTGTTAATTTATAATATATTATGATACTAAGAAAAAGATTTTATCTTCATTAAAATCCGCTCTAAACTCTTTAACGATATGTCTACCAGATATAAACTGTCATCTTGTTGTCCCTGATAAACTCGAAAATTTTCAACTTCACCCAAATAATCAACATCAAAATCGACATTGCTCTCTAAAGGGTATACTTTTAAAGCCCGTAAAGACTCTATCCTGTAAAGTTTTTTATCTTGAACAATATACCCAATGTAGGGGTGTATGCGGTCATGAATAGAATGTGAAGATTGAAAAAAGAGAATGTCTGCATTTTTATCTTGATGCAAAATCATTATTGTTTCTCTAAAACTCATAGAAAGATCTAAAAAAACTGTTTGTTTAATCGTCTCTATTTTTTCAATTTTATCGACAGCCTCTTTATAGATTCTGTTTTGTCCGTTTAACTCTGCATAACTCTTATATAAAAACACCATAATGATCGAGAGTATTACGATCGAGACCATTAACTCAATAAGTGTAAAACCTTTTCTCATTGGATCTTCACCCGTAACATTGAAGTAGAAAACTTTTGTGATTCAAGTTTTGTTTTTCCGATCTCCAAAACACTTCCAGTAGGTGTTTCAAACTTATCTATTTCATCGTATGAAAGTTTCACTTTTATGGCTTTTACTTCACGTCTGAGGTCACTCTCAAGATTAAAATCATCTACAAGTTCTTTGAGTGATACATTGCTTTTTTCAAAACCGTACTTTTGGGAAGTTCCGAGTAAAAAAGAGTTATATTGCGTCTCTTTTATCGATTGTTGCAGCCATAAGAGTTTACTGTTTGCATCCCCTCTTACTTGAAACATAGCAGCGATCACGACACTGACAATCATCACCGCCACCATCACTTCGATCAAAGTAAAAGCGTTGCGTTGTTTAGCCATGTCCTATACCGATACGGATAGCTTCATCGAGTGAAGTCTCCCCGTTTATTAACATCATGCGAAGCTGTTTTGCAATCGTTTTAAGCCCGTCTGCTTCAAGTGCCGTTTTGATCGTATGCTCATCCGTCGTAGTTTTAAGCAGGTCTTTTACTTTATCGTTCATAATCAGAAGCTCACCGATAGAACGGCGCCCCGCGTAACCTGTATAGTTACACTCTTTACAGCCGCAAGATTTATAGATCTTCGCATCACGAGGAAGGTCATAATCCTCGCTAAAATTCTCAGCCAGTTCATCTTCCTCTTTACAATGAGGACAAAGTACACGCACAAGTCTCTGTGCCAATATCCCTAAAAGTGAAGATGAGATTAAAAACGGTTCTATGTTCATATCGGAGAGTCTTGAGATTGTTGCTGCTGCCGAGTTTGTATGAAGCGTTGAAAAAACAAGGTGCCCCGTCAGTGCTGCACGAACTGCAATCGTAGCTGTCTCCTCGTCACGAATCTCCCCGATCATAATAACATCAGGGTCTTGACGCAGGATAGATCGAAGTGCCGAAGCAAATGTGAGCCCCACTTTCTCGTTTACTTGAATTTGTGAGATATTGTCACTTTTATACTCTACAGGATCCTCAACCGTTATAAGGTTTTTATGCGGCTCTTCCACTTCGCGTAAAAATGAGTGCAGTGATGTTGTCTTACCACTTCCCGTCGGCCCCGTTACCAAGATGATCCCGTGCGATGAGCGAAGCAGTTTTTTTACATCATTGATCATAGAATCGTTAAATCCAAGTTCAGTAATTTCCGGGATTTGTGAGCTTTGCATCAAAAGCCTCATAACTACACGTTCACCGTAAAATGTAGGAAGTATCGAGACACGAATATCTAAAACTTCACCCGCAATTTTGATCTGCGTACGACCATCTTGAGGTATCCTTTTCTCCGAGATATCAAGATTTGAGATAACTTTGATACGACTCACGATAAGATTGACTATCTTTTTGTCTAGATCGGCATTTTTTGTCAACATACCGTCTATACGAAAACGAACTTCCCCTTTGTTTTCATGCACTTCAATGTGAATATCTGACGCACGTTTTTTTACCGCTTGATAAAACAGTGCATTTACAAACTTGATAATGGGTGCTGATTCTTCACTCGTTAAGATATCTGCCGAAGTTCTTAGAAAGTCGGTTAAAGAGAGTTCATCTTCATCATTACTCTCCTCTTGTCTATCCCCCTTCATCGTCTCGATCTCTTTGTCTGTTCTGAGTTCTAAAAAACGGTTATAAAGTCTATCGAAAGAGTCCTCGTCTAAAATATATAACGGATATTCCTCATCAAGCTTTGTATAGTAATTACTCGCTTCACTGAGGTAGCGTTTTGAAGTAAACGCAGATATCTCACTCCCATATTCACTGAAAAGAAGATAATTTTTAACAGATAAGTTTGTATTGAGCTCTTCAACTTCAATCGGCTCTAGATGAAGGTTATGGAGCGGTTCAATGTTTAACATCTTTACCCTCTTCTACCATTTTGAAAATATCTTTATTATACTTCTCTTGAATCTTTGAAAGCACACCGAGGTCTTTTTGTAATTGTGACAACTCTTCACTTTTATCAATCACGTAAGGTGTGAGAATTACAACTAAATTGTCCTCTTCTTCTGTATCAGATGTTGATGTAAAAAGTTTTCCTATAAGAGGTATATCTCCTAAAAGTGGTACTTTTGTAACTGTTTTATCTGAATAAGTTTTTACAAGTCCTCCGATAATAATACTCTCACCGTGGCGTAAAATTGCCTGTGTCTTTACCTCTTGTTTTGAGGTTACGGGTTGTCGAACAGTTTGACCACTTGCATCAAGTCCATCATCCAATACATTTTCCAAAACTGCTTCTACGTCAAGAGTTACTTTATCGTTTGAAGAGACACGAGGTTTAATTTTTAAAGTTAAACCGACATCCTCTCTTTTGTAACTACTTGTAGTACCGCCAATTCCTGCACTAGTTGTAACAGAACCTGTAGATATAGAGATCGTTTTACCCACATAAATTGATGATTCTTTGTTATTTACACAAAGTATAGATGGATTAGAGATTGATTGTCCTGCACCGTTTTGTTGTAAAAAATCTAATGTAGCCCCCAATGCTAATGCTGAACGTGTTACTCCAATAACAGATGTTCCTAATGATTCTCCAACAACTGCTGTAGCTTGTGTTGTTAAATCAGCTGAACCAAAATTTGCACTCATTGCATAAAGACCAGACGATGAAATATCTCCGGCAGAAAAACCGTATTTTACACCGATATCCTGACTCTTGTTTTTATTGATCTCTACGATTTTTGCCTGTACATAGACTTGAAACTTCTCTTTATCTAGCTCTTCAATGATTTTTTGAATCCCTTTGATCACTAAAGGATCTCCGATCACAACGATCGAGTTAATCTCATCACTTGCTGAGACATTCGGCTTCATTGCAGGGTCTTTAAACGTTTGTTTTGCGATAATGTCGGTGATCGTTTTTAACACCGCCTGGGCATCTGAATTTTTAAGTGCAAAAATCTTTACGGTATTGTTAATATTTGACTCTACATCAAGTTTTGCCACAATCTCGGCAAGTTTGTTTACATTGTTTTCATCTCCGACAAGTACTAAACCGTTAACATTTTCATCAACTACTATTGTTACCTGCTCTGAAACAACCTGTTGGTTAAAGATCGATTTTTGAATCTCGGTAATTTTAGAATTGAGTTTCTTCGCTTCGGTATTTTTCAGATAGATAATTTTTACAACATTCTCGACATTGTTACTAAGGTCTTTAATAACTTTTTTAAGTGTCTCAATATTTTTCGGATAATCTGTAACTAAAAGCGTATTTGATTCTTTCATAGTCATCAGTTTGGCAGTTTTTGAAATCAGATATCTCACTTTTGCTGCAACTACGTCAACATTTTCACCTTTAATCTCTAGAGCCTGAGTTACCATAGTGGCACCGTAAAGCTTTTTATTCTTAGCGATTACAGGAAGATTGTTGTTTGCGGCATCCGTAGCACGAATAACTTCGTATCTTGAACCTTTTTGTACCAGTGTAAAACCTTTTGATTCCAGAACATCAACCAGTAATTCGATCAGTTCATCATCATAAATAGGTGTTGAACTTATAAAGTTCACTGTCCCGTTCACTTTTTGCGTTACAAGGATGTTTTTATGAGTAATCTTTGAAACAAGTTCTATAAAGTCATCAATTTTGACATTAGAAAAGTTAACATTGACCTTCTCTCTTGCACTTAAGCTTGTAAGTAAAAATAGTGTGATTAAAAAAACTCTAACGAATTTCATATATGATTTCCTTTTCTTGATTATTTCTGAGTACTGTTAATTCTAAGATATCTATACTGTCTATCTTTTTATACAGGTCCATCGCTGCCTTATAAGAGGTAAGTTCTACGTTGTTTGCCCGAATCATTATGTCACCTTTTTGCAGTCCCAGCTTGGCTATTTTTGAGTTTGGTTTTATTTTGTCTACTCTAAAGCCGGTAATTTTTTTACCCTCAAACACTTCATTGATTGCGACATCACTCCACAATTTTCCCGGATTTTTCGAATAGTAAGTGATATCTGTTTTTTCCACTTCATATGCCTCTCCCAGAGTAGTCTCTTTTTTTACAAACTCTTTAGGTTGCAATTTTTCAGAGCTATCCATACTCACGATATACTCTTTGCCCATCTTTTCAAAAATAACGCTAAATGCCTGAATGGTTTTTAACTTATACCCTTCATATAACTCTCCAACAGAGATAACTGAAGTTTTGTCAGGTTGTGCTTTTTTGGCAACGATCGCAAAACCTTTTTTCCCTTTTCCGTAAAGCCCCTTTAAAACAATAGTACCAATACTCGTTGAAACCGTACTTTTTTGTTCCTCGTTTACAACAACCTTTGAGCGCTCAAGCATATTTTTAAAATCGATTCGCTTATAACTTTGTGTATAAGTCTCACTCTCTTGGTTATCTATGCCGCTGCTTGGAAGATACCACCAGATAGCTAAACTAAAAAGTTTTGCAAAGAGTATGAGTATTAAAAGTTTTGTCACAACTTTAAGAAGTTTAGAGTTAGAGAGCTTTAACATATTTGTACTCCCCGTTTTGATCTTTTTTAAACTGTCGTAATGAGCTGCTGTATTTTGACTGCATCAGTTTTGAAGGTTTTAATACTAACGATACACTTTGGTCTAAAAGACTAAACTCCCCTTCAAGCTCACCAAATACACCGTTTGCAGATATATTCACGTTCAAAGGGTTTAGGAGCGAATAGTTTACAGAAACATTCTCTACCTTTTGAGGAGCAAAGTTCTCCACAATAGATGCCAAACGGATACCGCTGACGTCGATCGAATTATAGACACCGAGCAAAGTTATCTTTGTTGTTGTAATTTCAGCTGCCTCAATCCCCTGAGCGAACAGGTGTGCATCATCGATCTCTAAAGTAAAAAATCTGTCTTGTACTTTTTCCCCGGAGATAATAACATCAAATGCTCCCAACTCTTGTTCTAGAAAATAGTAGACACTTTGTTTAGGGGTAAAAGCGATTAGTGCTAAAATAAATACTAGGAAATATCCAAAAAACAGTGCTATCTTTTTTACCATTTTATCTCCATCTCCAAGCTTGCTTTATCATCACCCAATTTTTTGATGTTCAATGCCGAAATATTATACGAACCGTTAAGCACTTTTCCCATCAAAGAGTTTAAGGCATCGGCATTCATACTCTCTGTAGTAATTTTGATCGAATCTTTTGTTGTCTTTTGAGTCAACTCTGCAGACTTTAATGAGGGCTGTCTTAACACTCTTTGAATAGAGCTGTTTATCTTTTTCTGATCGCCGTACACCTCTTCAAGCCCATTTAACTTAACTGCCACTTTTTTGCTCTCTTGATACTGCAGTTTTGCTTCAAGCAGTTCCTCTTTGAGTGTATTTAATTTAAAAAATAAAAAGAGTAAAACGGTTACAAGCAATGCACCGATATGTAACGGGTTTACTTGATTCATAGTTTCACCTCGATCTCAAAGTTTTTCCCCTTAAATGAAGAGCTGAGAGCTGCTTTGTAGTTTTGTAAACTCTGCAGTACTTTCTTACTAGAGGCCTCATCTAAACCTGATATATTTACACTTAGTACTTTATTTTTATATGCTATTTTCGTAATCTTTTGCTCTTTTGTGAGTTTTAATTTTAAAAAATCTGCAACTATTTCACGTAGTTTCGTTTGTTTTTCAAAAGTTGTTTCATACTCCTGGAGTACAGAACGGTTTTGCATCATAGTAGGATAAAGTTTATACTCGTCAAACAGCTTCTCTTTTTGTATGTTTACACTCTCTATCTTTTGCATAGTTATAAAGGCTTCAACCCCTAAAAGAAGAATAAATACACCAAGTAAAGCAGCTATTTTATACAAGCTGTTATTGTCGATAATGTGAGAAAACTGTTGCAGTTTAATTGTCTTTTTTGAAAGTTTTAAATTATCTAATGAAAGTTCTTTCGCAGTCTCGATCCAACGGCTTGGAGCTATAAACACCAAGTCATTATCTACAATCAACACCTCTTTTTCATTAATCTTGCACGGTACTGCATCTAGAAGTTCCGTTTGTGCAAAATAGACATTCTTAATCGTAGAGACAGGAATATCTTTTTTCCCCAGCTCTTCAATAATCTTTTTATCTTCATATGCAAATGCTAAAAATTCTTCCCCCTCTTTAAAGACTACGTAACTGTAGTTCCCCTGAGGAAGGTTGTCTTCAAAAAGTGATGGCAGCAGTTTTTTAGCATCTCTTGCATATTTTACAGGCAAACTCAGTTTTTTCACCCAATAAAGTGATGGTGAGAGGATAATATCTACTTTTGTACCAGCAGCTACCTGAGGAGTTTTCTCACTATGAGGATCTAAAAAAACAACACTACTGGTTGTTTTAAATTTCGTAAACAAAGTTATACCCTTTCCTGTGTTTTATATCATATTCAAAACTTATATGTGAAGTTATGTTTTCTCTTATTATATCCATTTTTATAAACAAATACGGAACAAAGATATCCGTGGAAAATTTTCCAAGCCTATTCTGCTCATCTTCACCCAAATTAAGAGCCTTGAACAAATCTTTCTTTGAACTGTATACAACCTCTCCTTCAGCTAAATTTTTCGCTCTTTCAGAGCTTGTTCCCGTTATGAGTTCCCACACTTCAGGTGTTGCATAATTAAGGTCGATGGTTGTATTTGTCTCAGTTGAGAAATTAAAAAGTTGCGTAAAGTTGATCGCATCAATTGCATCATCCTGATACTCTTTTTTATAAAACCTGTTAATCTTTTTGAGGTGTTTCATTGAAGCAATAGAGCCTCGAAATAGTGTCGGATTCTCTTCAAAAATAGTCGTATTGTAATAAACACCCTCTTTAGGCTCTTTCATAACATCTTTTAAAAGCTCTATATACTCCCCTCTCACATTATATCTGCTGAGATACTCATATAAGAACTCCTCTTGTTGTTTGTCTTTGTTTATAGAGTTTACTGCAAAAGTTGAACATGCGCTCGTAATATAAACCATCAGATTGGTACCGTCATTGGTTAACGGTATGCCACCCTCTATCCCTTGCAAAAAGAGATATAACTCCTCTACAGAATTATTTTCTCCTATACTTTTTAGTTGCGCAGAACCATTTAAAAGGGTTATTACATCATCTACAAAGATATGAGCCTGATAGAGCATTTTCTCCTTTTCTACGTATCGTGAAGAGTCGTTAATCTGTTTTAAAGCGTAGCCGACCGCTACCGTGATTACAATCACAAACATTACGGTAATAAGGAGTGCGATCCCTTTTTTTCTCTGCATCTATTGAATACTCATTGAGAAAATAGGTAAAAGCATTGCCGCTACGATAAAACCTATACTTCCGCCTACAAAAAGCATTAAAGCCGGTTCAAGCAGAGTTAGAAGGAGTGAAATTTTATCTCTGTTCTCTTCAAAATAAAGCTCCGACACATTTGTTAAAACACTCTCTATCTCTGAAGTCTCTTCACCAAGGGCTATTGCCTGAACAAATGCATCATCAAGTTGTACATCTGAATTATAAAGTGCATGAGAGAGCAGTTTTCCTTCAACAACTTTTTTACTTGCATCTACAAACAACTCTTTGATTACTTTGTTGCTTAAGATATTTGCACTCATATTTATTGTTTGAACGAATACAACACCTGAACGTGTTAAAAGTGAAGCGATGTATGAGAAACGTGCTAACTCACTTTTTAGGATAATGGCACCAAAAAGAGGTACTTTAAGTAAGAGCTTATCTACAAAATAAGCAAAACTGTATATCTTTCTTTTCAAGGTTACAAAAAGTGCGCTAAAGATAAAAATCAGTGCTAAAATAGTTTGAAAATTCTCACTGAAAAAGTCTCCAAGAGCAATCACTACTTTTGTAGGAGTTGGAAGTTCTTGGTCCATACTCTCAAATATCCCCGTAATTTGCGGTACGACATAAGTAAGCATAAATGCGATCATCACTAAAGAGATAATAACCATAAATGATGGGTAAGCAAATGCACCCTTAATCTCTTTTGCTATTTTGTCCTGCTCTTTTAAAAAGCGGGAAAGTTCCATAAGAACTTCGTCAAGGATCCCTCCGTCTTCACTTACACGAATCGATTCTACAAAAAATTCCGGAAGTTCTACCACATCTTGAGAAGATAAAGCACTGTAGAAGTTTTCCCCCTCATCAAGATGCGTATTTACCGTTGCCAAAAAGAGTTTTATTTTTTTATTTTTAGCGTAATGGGTTTGAACCACTTTAAGTGCAGAGACTATACTCATTCCTGAGCGGATATACATAGAGAGTTCACGAGAAAGCAGTGCTAACTCTTTTGAAGAAATTTTATAACGTTTTTTAAGTTTAAACTTCTCATAAAACGGCAGTGAATCCTCTTTAATCTCACTATACAAGATACCGTTTGCTTTGAGTTTTGCCTTTACCTCATCTAGATTTGCAGCTTCAACTCTGTCAGTGACATTTTTTCCTGTTTTATCTATACCTTTATATTTAAAAATCATCACTTCACTTCTTGTATCAATTGTTCTTTTTTATCTACAAATTCTTCTAGCGTATCGTAAATTTTTACACCTTCAAAGTATTCACTATAATCATACACCTTATCTTTAAAGGCAACTATATACTGGTCAGAAACTCTGTCCCTTGCAACTTCAAACTCAAAACACCCGTCAAAGCGTTGCTGCACTAAACCTTCTGAATAGCTATATCTATAAACTTCTATCGAATCATCGATCAGCTCATCAATGTCCGCTCTTTTTACACCGTCTATATAGAGTGTGCAAACGCTGCAATCATCTCCACAAACAAGTTTTGAAGAGTTACCGTCTTTGATCTGTTTATACATATAACTTTTCAAGTTTTTTAAACTAAGTTTCTCTTGCTTATCTTCAACATTATGAAGTTTTGTTATCACAAGGGTATATACAACCCCGATGATAACAATCACGATCATCAACTCAATAAGGGAAAAAGCTTTTTTCAAAACTTATTTACACTCACTTAGTTTAATATCGGCAGCTTCGTCTTTACCGCCCTCTTTTTTATCGGCACCTAGTGAGATAAGTTCCACCTTGCCATCGTTGTTAATGTAGATAAATTCTTGTCCCCAAGAATCTTTAGGCATTTTAGCGTCTTTAAAATACTTATCGTCTTTTGTAAGTAATTTTAATCCCTCTTGTGTCGAAGGGTACACACTGTTTTTAATTTTGTACATATCAAGTGCACCGTTATAGATACTTTTCATCTGTACACACACAAGGTCACGTTTTGCTTCTTCACCCTTACCTGTAAGACTCGGCATAACCATCGCCGCTAATAGTCCAAGGATCACGATAACGATCATAAGTTCTATTAAAGAGAACGCATTTCTTTTCATAAAAAACCTTTTTGAAATTGTTTGGAATATTATTATATAAAAATTACATGAAGATTACATGAAAATTACAATCATTTATAAGATTTTAGGAAGATTTCGTATGCCGCTAGGGCATACGAAATAAAAGAAGAATTTAGTGAGTAGCGTTAAAACTATTAACTATCTCTTGTGCAGCTGTATCATTAAAGTAATACTCTACAAAACCACTATTTGCAGGAGTATAACTACCTCTAGACAAACGATCTGTAGTTGTACCATCTTCAAGTACAATACCAGGAGCTACTAAAATTGGGTTTTTATTATAAGCTCCAACTAAAGTATCATCAACTGTCATAAGGATCATATCAACTGTAGTTCCATTATTATCTGTATACGTTGTTGCCGTCCAAGTTCCTGCATTTGGATTAATAATAGTCGGTTCCATACTAAGTCCCATATAGACACTTGTCATATCAACTTCTACAACAGTTCCGCTTCCGTCACTAAACTGTTCACCCTGAGCAAACTGAAGTTCACGTTTATAGTTTTCACGATTATACACTGCTGTATAGTTGCCAAACATCTCTGATAAAGCAGTTACAGGTGTTGCTCCACCATCTACATAAGCATTAACCTGTTCCCAGATATCATACTCTGCATTTAACATAAGTACAGCTACTTTAGAAACAACTGAACCTGTTGGTAATGTAATACCAAGTTCGCCTAATTCTGTGATCTCACTTGCAATCTCTGTTGCACTCATATTACCATTGATTACAACAGCTTTTGCGACAGGAGTACCTTCCATGCTAACTGTCATAGTACTATTCCATTGGCTATCGTGAGTACCATTACTATCAGGATTTACAAATGTACCGTCTGTTTTAAACTCTAAATAATCATACTCAAGTGTAGCTGTACCGTTTTCATCAGTATTAACTCCCCAAAAACTATATAGTGGAGTATCTGCAGGGAAGATTTGTGGAGCTGTAGCGTATGCATCAAATTCAGTAGAAGTTAGATTTTGAGATGCTTCACTCATCCCGTAAAGAGAATCTGTGTTCATTGAAGCTTCTACAAAAACACTGTATGTCACTGTTGAATTAACATCACCATCACTCATTGTAACTGTTATAGTTGCATTCCCCTCTTGTACTGTTTCAATCGTAAAATTACCATCAGAAGAGAGTGTTGTAGCTGTACCAAAAACTTGACTTGGATCGTTAATAGCAGAAATACTGTATGTCACAGTAGCACCTTCAGGATCAATAGCACCGATATTTCCAGAGATAGTCTCACCTATTAACATTGTAAATGCAGCACTATTTGCAACCGGAGGATTATTTGTTGAAATGTTTACATTTACAGTCGCTGTTGCTACACTAAAACCGTCAGTTATAGTATATGTAAAGCTATCACTTCCTGCATAACCTGCATTAGGAATATATTCTACAATATCACCTGTCCAGTTAACTGTACCATTTTGACCTTGTGTCACACTATCTATGAATAAAGTTCCTTCACCGCCAAAATCGTTTGCCAGTACATTGTATGTTACAGTTGTATCCGGCTGAGTTGTTATACTATCATCAACTGCTGTCAGTTGTGTTGGAGTCGGTTCTGTAGTCCCTCCATCAAGAGTACCGCCGTTTGCAATAAATGTTGCAATAGCTGATTTAATATCATTCACTGCTAAATCATTAAATTCTGCTTGTTCTGTATCTATTTTAAACTCTGTTGCAGCTGCTTGATAGTGACCTTTACGTACTGCACCGTCTGCTACACCTATTAAGTTATCTTCCCATTGAAAATAACTCTCTTTTCCAGCATCAGGTGTATATGTCACAATAAGTTGGCTATTAACAGTTTTTGCTTCCCATGTACCAACTTTTGTTTGTGGATATGGGTTTACTGAATGATCCGTAACTACTAAATTACCGCTCATTCCAGCAGATACACTAGTGAATTCTGTTCCAATAGAATCAACTACAGGACAGTTATGGAACATATCACACTGTACTGAAGCTGTATTTCTTTCAAAATCAACACCTGTCCACATACCTGTTACCTCATCATAAGAACCAGCCGGTGAATTTACAGACTGCATATAATCATAGATAGTACTAAATGTCTGATCTGTTGAATACCAGTTAAATGTTACAGGATCTTGTTCTTGTACTGTTGGAGCATCCCATAATTCATAAAGATCTGTTGTTGGTTTAAACGCTAAAATATACGCTTTAGCGCCTGTATTAAATGTTACATTATCTTCACCAGGAACTTGAGCATTAATCTCTGCAATAAATGCAGTACCTTCAGCTGTTGGATTTGCTAAATCGTATTCTGCTGCAATTTGTACAGCCATACCATTTTCAAATGTAATCACACCATTGTTAAGCGTATAAGATTTAAATGATTCTGTTGTCCAGCCGTTTACACCAAGTACATAGTCACTGTTAGCTTTTGTACTGGCTTCAAAAACACCCGTCGTCGTATTTAACTCATAAGCATTTTCTGTAAATGTACCGTTGTTTAAACTATGAGTTCTTAATTCAACAACCGTTTTATCATAATCTACCCATACATCAAAGTTAGAGAACTGCATACCGTCTATAAAACTGATTGCTGGAGTTGTACTGCCACTTACAGGTGCTGCTTCTGCTGCTGCTAAGGCAGTTGCCGCTGCCGCTGCATTTTCCCCTATAACAGTTGCTTTTGCTTCAAAAGTTACTTTTGCAGCATTTGCACTTACGTTTGCATCGATTGCAGCTTGTTCAGTTACATTTGCATCATTTACAATCACATTTGCAGCTTGTGCATCTGCTACTGCTTTTAATAGATCTGCATACGCACTTACTGTATTATCTGCAGCAACTTTAGCTTGGTCTGCATACGTTTGTGCATTAGGGTTTGAATCGGCAATAGTCTGTGCTGCACTCGCTGCCTTAACTGCACCGTCTTTTGCACTAGATAATACAGTTGCATTACCTTCAAGTGCTACTGTAATTGCATTTACTTCCGTTTTGTTTGCAGTGATGATAGCCAATATTCTTTCAGCTTCTGCCGCTGCAGCAGCTGCGGCTTGTTCTGCTGCTAAAATCAACTCTACTGAAGATTTTAAGTTAAGGTTTGAAATGTAGTTTGCATGAACCAATGCTACTTTTGTTTCAGCACTCAACTTTAGTTGTGTAGAAGTATTAACATCTGTTGAATTAGCATCAACCATAGCTTGTACTTGACTTTGTAAAGCTATCATTTCTAATAATGTTGTACTTGCAGCAGTTGCATTTGAATCAGACTGAGATAATAATGTAACTGCCGCCGCAGATGTAGTTAAATTGTTATCATTTATAAAAGTACCGATTTTTGATGCTAGAACATTTGTTTGATTTGCATCATTTGTCGCTTGAGAAACATAAAATGAAACAATTGTAGAATCTGCATTTACCTGTGCTTTGGCAATTGTTTCTGCTGCTAAAGCTTCTGCTGCTTCTGCTGCTGCTTGTGCTGCTGCTAAATCAGCTGCTGCCTCTGCTGCTGCTTGAGCTTCTAAAGCTGCTGCTTCACGTGCCGCTGCTGCCGCTGCTTCTGCCTCTGCTTGAAGTTGAAGAGCAATTGCTTCTTCCTCTTTTGCAGCTTGTGCTTCTAAAATTGCAGCTTCTTCTGCCGCTGCTGCTGCTTGTGCCTCTGCTGCTGCTGCTTGTGCCTCTGCTTCCGCTTTTGCTGCAGCCTCTGCTTCTGCTTTTGCGGCTAAATATGCCTTATAAGCATCTAAATCTGCTTGAGCCTGTGCTTCAGCTTCAGCTAATGCAGCTTCAGCAGCTTCTTTTGCAATTTGTGCTGCTTCTAATAGTGCAGCTTGAGCTTCTTTTTCTTGCTGAAGTGTTTCTATCGCTTGGAGATTAGCTAAACTTTGCGCTTGTGCATTTGTCAATGCTTCTAATGCTAAAGCAGCTACTTCAGTTTGTGTTGAAGTATTTACTTTTGTAATTGCTTCATTTAACCTGCTTATTGCATCAACTGTGGATGCCAACGTAACTGATTGTTCTGCACTGCTTGCATCTTCCGCTACGCTTTGTGCAACATTCTCGGCTGACACTTTGGCAGCTACACGTGCAGCTACAGCTTCTACTGTATCACCTGTATATACACGTTCAGCAGCTATTTTTGCAATAGATTCTATTTTCGTTGCATCAAGTGATACACTTGTTGTCGCACCGTCAAACTTTTGAGCAACTGCCGCAAAAACATCATTCATAGTATTTGCAGCGTTTTTATTACCCGCTCCCGCAACTGTAACCGATGCAGCGTGTACTAAAACTTGAAGTTTCGTTTGTTGTGCAAGAATTTTTTGTGCATCTGCCGC
This sequence comes from Sulfurimonas sp. hsl 1-7, assembly GCF_030577135.1. Taxonomy (NCBI): domain Bacteria; kingdom Pseudomonadati; phylum Campylobacterota; class Epsilonproteobacteria; order Campylobacterales; family Sulfurimonadaceae; genus Sulfurimonas; species Sulfurimonas microaerophilic. The sequence goes on from NZ_JAUIRR010000004.1 coordinate 41,168, forward strand.
AGATGCCGGGTCTTCTATTTTTTCTAAAGGATTAAAATCAGTCAATGTTGCATTAACATTCTCTAAACCCATCGCTTTTTTTACACTTGTTTCAGCCTCAGAAGCTGTCTTACCGCTATCAACAAGTGCTTGTACTGCAGAAGTAAGAGGAGAGATTACCGAAGAACCTGCAGGAGCTTTTAGTGTTCCGCTAAATGCGTTACCCGTACCTTTATCTGTACCACCAACGACTAATAATGGTCCCTCTTGAGTACTCTCTAAGCTGTACTTACCGTTTTGGTCAGTTGTCGTACTGTCTTCACCTGCATCACAAACATTATTTTTGTTTACATCGATACAAACTGTAGAACCTGAGAGTATCCCGTCAATTGCTGTTCCCTCACTAACCACACTTGTAGTTGTACCTGAAGGAGTGGTATCACCACCACCTCCGCCACATCCAGTTATCCCTAGTACAATTGCTGTACTGAAAGACAACATAGATGTTTTTAGAAAAAAGTGTTTCATCATTTTCCCCTTTCTATTATGAAAAATTCTTATTATTATAATGATTTATGCTATATTTTCATCACATATTTGTTATTATTTTAAATCTATACTAATATTTGTTTATTAATGTAACGTTTATAAACTTCAATTATTAAATAGAATTAATTTTTCTATTTATAAATTTTTTATATATTTAAAGGGGTGATAGACACCCTTTAAACTCCATTCAGCACTCAAATATTATATGATTAAGATACAAAGAACATATAGAATTCGACTATCGATGTAAAATTCACCGCAAATTCCATAAAATTTAGATACAATGCATTCTTAAGTGAAAGATGAGGATACATTTCATCTTTAGTGTGATTTTGCTCTACCCGTGTGAACCAACCTAAAGACTCTCCAATATTTTTACACGAAATTTTTAAACAAGGTTGCTTTATGGCAGAATTAGTAAACGGATCAGTTAAATGGTTCAACGAGGAAAAAGGTTATGGTTTCATTCAACAAGATAACGGTGGAGACGATGTATTTGTACACTTCCGTCAAGTAAACAATCCAAATGGTGGTAGAGTTTCTCTTCAAGAGGGACAAAAAGTTACTTTCGAAATCGGTCAAGGACAAAAAGGTCCTCAAGCTGAGAACGTAACAGCAGTATAATTATTATACGAAGTAGGGATTTTTTCCCTACACCTTCTTTACAACTTGATAACACTCACGTGCTATCTCCAACTCTTCATCTGTTTTTATCACAAAACTTTTCAAATTTTTCAATATTTCTTTATCTAAAATCTTTTCTCGTATAACTTGGGAGTTTTCACCTATACCACCGCTAAAAACTATAGCGTCCACTTCTCCGTCAAGTAACATAAAATAAGCCCCTATATACTTATGGATTCTGCGAACCATCATCTTTATTGCAAGTTTTGCACGCTCATCATTACGATCTAATATTTGGCGTATATCGTTCTCACCGCAAACTCCGATTAGTCCCGATTTTTTATTTAATATAGTATCAACTTCCTCAACACTTAAATTTAGGGATTTTTGCATATACAATACGATTTCTGCGTCAAGATCACCGCTGCGGCTCCCCATCATTAAGCCCTCTAAAGGAGTAAATCCCATAGAGATATCTAGACTTTTTCCGTTTTTAATAGCACAAATACTCTCACCGTTTCCTAAATGGAGTGAGATAAGATTTGTCTCCTCAGGCTCTTTGTTTAAAAGCTTTGCAGCCTCTTTTAAAAGGTAACTGTGCGAAGTACCGTGAAATCCGTAACGTCTGATATGATTTTTTTCATACATCTCATACGGCAAGGCATACATATAAGCCTCTTTTTGCAAACTTGAATGAAATGCGGTATCAAACACCGCAACTTGAGGAATATTTGGAGCAAATTTTTGCATCACCTCTATCCCCTCCAAATTTGCAGGGTTATGCAGAGGTGCCAAAGGGATAAGTTCTCTAATAGTTTCAACAACCTCATCATTAATTAAAACCGTGCTATGAAACTTCTCACCCCCGTGAACAACCCTGTGTCCAATCACATCTATCTCACTAAAATCGATCGCTAAAGCCTCTAGTGCTTGATGATGATCTTTTATCTCGGAGTGCTCCTCGCCGATATGTTCAACAAATTTTTCCTCTAAAACAGTTCCACTCGGAAGCTCTAAGAGCTTAAACTTTAAAGAGGAACTCCCAGAGTTAACAACTGCTATTTTCATTTTGCCCCGCTTGTATCGCCGTAATTGCGATCGTGTTTACTATATCAGCTACCAGGCATCCGCGGCTTAGATCGTTTACAGGCTTTTTAAGACCTTGAATAATCGGTCCGATAGCTACCGCTCCGCTGCTTCTTTGTACAGCTTTATATGTGTTGTTTCCCGTATTTAGATCAGGAAAGATAAACACACTTGCCTCCCCTGCTACTTTGGAGTTTGGAAGTTTTTTTCGTGCAACATCTTTGTTGATTGCGGCATCATACTGGATAGGCCCTTCAACAAGCAGATCGGGCACTTTCTCTCTCACTAGTTTTGTAGCCTCTTTAACTTTCTCTACATCTTCACCCCAACCGCTATTGCCCGTAGAGTATGAGAGCATCGCCACTTTCGGTTCGATATCGAAAAGTTTTGCCGTTTTTGCCGAAGCGATTGCGATGTCTGCCAAATTTTTGCTGTCAGGTTCTTGATTGATCGCACAATCACCGTAGACTAAAACTTTTGTCTCAAAACACATAAAAAAAACCGAAGAGACTATGGAGATCTCTTTTGCCGTTTTGATGATCTGCAGTGCCGGTCGCATTGTATCTGCCGTGGAGTGGACAGCACCGCTTACCATCCCATCGGCAATCCCGCATTCAACCATCATCGTTGCAAAATAGTTTGCATGGCTCATTGCATCTCGTGAGGCTTGAAGAGTTAAGCCTTTCTCTTTTCTCATCTCATAAAATTTTTCCACAAAACCATCAAGAAGTTCAGAGTTTTTGTGATCGATTATCTGTGCTTTTGAAAGATCAAGTCCGAGTCTTAGATACCTGTGAGTCAACTCCTCTTTTTCCCCGAGCAAAATAATATCTGCAACATCCCGGCGCAGAATGATCTCAGCTGCACGCAGTACCCTTTCATCTTCACCCTCAGGCAGTACTATTGTTTTTTTATTTGCACGTGCCATTGCAAAAAGTTTATACTCAAACATCTGCGGAGTCATTATGTCACTAACAGTATGAGAGATCTTCTCCTCTATCAGATTAATATCTACGCTTTTATAAAACTCACCCAAAGCCAAAGCAATTTTACGCTCCGAGTTGACCCGTACACGAGGATGCAGTTTAATGATGTTTTTTGCGGTATTGTAAGTATCTGTTGCAACTGAGAGGATCGGGATTTTAAAACTCTTAAGTCCGTCGATCAGTTTCTCTATATTTCGATGTATCGACATATTAAAAGGAAATACTATCCCACTAATATTTGGATATGCAGAAGAGTGAAGTGCCCCTAAAAGTCCTAAAATAATGTCCGATCTGTCAGCTGGAACGATGATGAGATCATCTTCTTGAATATGTTCTAAAAAATTATCTAATGAAAGTGCCGCAACACGCACCTCTTTAAACGTTCTATAATAATCATGTTCTGATACGAACACCTCTTTTGCATCCAAGCCCTCTATGAGATCTTGGATAGTTGAGAGGCTTAGTTCAGAGTTCTCTTCAACTATGAAAGTGGTGTAGTCAATGTTTTGTAAAAGTGCTTTTAACTCTTGTGACTTATCTTGAGATATACGATTGACAAAAGTTGCAAAATGGTTGGAAGCCTCGGAACTGATATGCTCATTTTCTATTAAAAGGTCTTCATAAACATCTTTTACCTCTTTATCTTTTGCTCCAATGACGTTGATATATCCAGAGCCGAAGTTTTTTGCCAGCTCCATATTAAGATCATAGGCAATTGTAGCACTGAGGGCATCTTTATTGATCCCCTCACACAAGATAAAATCATAATTTTTTTCAAGCTCTTTAAACTTTTCGATCAGTTGGTTAATAAGCTCTTTTTCTCTCTTTTGCGAAAGCATCTCCTCCACATACGAGGTCTCAAATCCTACACACTGATCATAATTCATATCTAGTTTATAACGCTCTAAAATAAATTCAATGTTGTAATCTTTACAGTTTTTATCGTAGATCACCGGTCTAAAAAAAGCTACTCTATGAAGTTTACGTTTGAGAAGTTCCATCATCCCCATAGATATGAACAATGAACCTACATTTTTTTCATTTGAAGCTATATAGAGTGATTTTATTTGCATACCTTGATACCTTCTTCCTTTCAATCCCATAAGTGCGTCGAAAGTCTTTGAAAGTATTTCGTGGGACTCGTGAGTCAAGGGAGGATTTGCTCCCTAAGAAATGCTTTCAAAGACGCTCTTCAAAACGTTATTGTATAATTCTATCTAAAAACGGAAAATTTATGTGTATATGTGGAAATGAAAAAGATTTTAACGAGTGTTGTGGAGCAATTATTACAAAACAAAAAGCAGCTGCAACTGCCGAAGAACTGATGAGAAGCCGCTACTCTGCCTATGTACAGGCAAATGGTGAATACCTTGTATATTCGGCTGTAAAAGAGAACCAGTTTAATGAAGATATTGCCTTGATCGAAGAGTTCTCAAACTCCGTAGAGTGGTTAAAACTTGATGTTTTAGATGTGACACCGACAACAGTAGAGTTTAAAGCATATTATAAAGACAAAGATTCTATTCAGGTATTACACGAAAAAAGTAACTTTATCCAAGAAGACGGGATCTGGAAATATAAAGACGGAGAACTTTATAACTCAAGTGTTCAAAGAAATGAGCAGTGCCCGTGTGGAAGCGGAAAAAAATATAAAAAGTGTTGCGCGTAGAAAAATTAAATATTTTTTACAAACACAAAACTTTTTTTCGAAAAACCGTTTTTTTCATAAAAACGGTGTGCATCTTCTCTTTCAAGTCCGCTTGAAAGTACAAGATTTTCACACGCTGCCATCTTGGCATAGTCTTTTAAATAATCTAATATCATCACCCCATAACCCTTTGATCTAAACATCTCATCGGTTACAAGTTCATACACAAAAAGATGGCGCTTATGATAAAGGTTTGTAGTAACAGCCACCCCCGCATAGGTAATAAGTTTATCTCTTTCAAAGATACCGATCATCGTATAGTTGATATCACGCATCTCGTAAATAAGGTCTTCAAACTCTTTATAATCCAAGGAGACTCGTAGCTGTTTGACAACTTCCCATGCCGTATCTAATTCTTTTAGTGTAAGTTCACGTATCTGCATTGGGTATTTTACACTATTTTGCTATAATTGCGAAAAATTTAAGGCAGACTATGAAACAGATCATTTTTTCTATTATTACACTTTTTCTTTTAGCCGGATGTTCGGCAAAAGAGTTCAATGAAGGTGTGAATAGTATTACAAACGATGTTAGCAATGCTTTTAATAGTTCAAAAGACAACTCAAACTAAACTCCAACGAATAGGCAATTAAATAATGGTAACTGTACAAAATCTTACAATGAGATACGGAAATAGAGTTCTATTTCAAGACATCAATCTAAAACTGGACCGTCATAAACGTTACGGACTTATCGGTGCTAACGGTGCCGGAAAAACAACTTTTCTGAAAATTTTATCTGGTCAAATCAATGAGTATGAAGGGGAAGTAATCATCCCTAAAGCAAATAAAGTGGGCGTTCTTGGACAAAACCAGTACGCATTTGAAAACTACACTATTATGGATGCTGTTTTATACGGTAACAAAAGACTTTACGATGCGATCAAAGAAAAAGAAGAGATCTACATGACGGGTGACTTTGAAGACGATGCTGTAAACAACCGTCTTGCAGAGTTGGAGACTATCTGTGTTGAAGAAGACCCTACTTACGAATACGATGTAAATATCGCAAAGATTCTAGAAAACGTAGGTATTCCGGCTGAGCAACATAACGAACTAATGTCTACACTTGATAATGCCGACAAGTTCAAAGTTTTACTTGCGCAGGTACTTTACCCGAAACCAGACGTTCTTTTCCTAGATGAGCCTACGAATAACCTTGATATCGAGACAATCAGCTGGTTAGAGCATGAACTGCAACGTCACGAAGGGACAATGGTAGTTATCTCTCACGATAGACACTTCCTAAATGCAGTTGTTACAAACATCTTAGATGTTGACTTCCAAAAAATTCGTGAGTTTACTGGTAACTATGATGACTGGTATATTGCAGCAAACGTTTTAGCAAAACAGATGGAACTGGATAATGCTAAAAAGCAAAAAGAGAAAGAGCAGCTTGAAGCTTTCGTTCGCCGTTTCTCTGCAAATGCTTCAAAAGCAAAACAAGCAACATCAAGACAAAAACAACTTGAAAAACTAGAGTTCGAAGATATCAAACCATCTTCACGCCGTGACCCGTCTATTGTTTTCAAAGCGAAACGTGTAATGGGTGATGAAGCATTAAACGTGATCGATGTTTCTCACTCTTACGGAGACAATGAAGTTCTAAAAAATGTATCTTTTAAAGTAAATCCGGGTGAGAAGATTGCGCTTATCGGTGGAAACGGTGTGGGTAAAACGACACTTATGAAAATCCTTATGGAAGAGATGAAACCAAGTATTAGCGGTGAGATCCAATGGGGTGCTACAATTGAGAACTCTTACTTCCCACAAGATACTGCAGATATTATTGAGGGTGAAGGGACACTTTATGATTGGTTACGTGCGTTTGATCCAAAACGTGACATTGCAGAGATCAGAAACTGTCTTGGACGTATGCTTTTTAACGGTGAGCAGCAAGAAAAATCTGTAGTATCTATCTCAGGTGGTGAAAAACACCGTATGATGCTTTCAAAAATGATGCTAGAGGGTGGAAACTTCTTACTACTCGATGAGCCTACCAACCACCTTGACCTTGAAGCGATCGTAGCACTTGGTGAAGCACTACACGAATTTGACGGAAACGTTATCTGTGTGTCTCACGATAGAGAGTTACTTGATGCATTTGCTACTCGTATTATCGAGCTTCACGATGATGGTACTTATACTGACTTTGAAGGTTCTTACGAAGAGTTTGCAGAGATGAAAGAGGCAAATAAATAATGGACTATAAAGAGTTTTTAGGTTTAGGAATCGCCGGAAACTTTGCACTCCATTTAGCACAAGCGGGTGAATTAGAGGACTTTAAAGACGTAATTACGGAAGATGAAGCAGCTCCAAAAGGGATGTTTCCTTTCTACCTTCCTTGTGATAAAAATGCATCTCAAAACTTAGAGTATAAACCAAAAGAGATGCTCTACACATACCCTCTTTCAAGCTCTACAATCACACTTCCACAAGAGGATGTAAACGTTCAAGCGGAGCCTGAGGTTGGACTTGTATGTGAGTTAGAGTATGAAGCAGGTCTTATAACGAAGATCACACCGACACATTTTGGAGCATATAACGACTGTTCTATCCGCGTAGCAGGAGCTTCAAAAATCAGTGACAAAAAAAACTGGGGTGTAAATTCTAAAGGGGTGAGCTCGACACTGTTTGAAATTGACAAGTTTGCCGAGGGCGGAATCATGGACAACTTCTCAATTGCGAGTTTTTTAAGACGTGATGGTGAAGTGCATGCTTACGGTGAAGATGTAGAACTAAACGGTTACAGCTACTTTTACTCAAAGTTAACTGACTGGATCAAAAACCAGATCAATACGCAAAAAGAGTTTGGTCCTCTTGAGCCTATCAAAGAATACATCAATGCTTGTGGTAATCCTACAAAACTACTTGTAAGTATCGGTGCTACGCGTTATACAGAGTATGGCGAAACTACATTTTTAAAACCTGAGGATGAAGTTGTAGTAGTTGTATACAACAACACTAAGATTTCCGCTGTAGAAGTTGTAGAGGCTGTAAAAAACAACAAATACGATCCTGTAATTATGAGCGTATTAGCTGAAAAAGTGACAAAATAAAATGTCAAGAGGGAAAAAGTTAGACCTCTTTATCGGTGCAGATATCGATGATGGCTGGTCTGAGGTACAAGAGAAAAAAACTCCTGTAAAAAAGGGTGTTTTAATACCAACAAAGCACCAACTATTTTTCTCAAAAGAGAAACGCCGAGGTAAAGTTGTTACTTTAGTCGGTGAATTTCAACTCGATAAAACTACTGCAGATGAACTGCTTAAAAAACTCAAAAAAAAGCTCGGCTGCGGCGGAGCTTATAAAGATGGTTTTATGGAATTCCAAGGGGAGTTAAAAGAGAAACTTCGTCCCCTTTTGGTAGATGAGGGATTTAACTTTAAACCAAAGCACTAAATCACCTCTTTTTCCTCTTGTTCCTCCTCTATTTTATTATCGATCTCAAATACTATAGAGAGTACCTTAGCAGCATCTATAAACGAATTTATTGCTAAAAGTGCAGAACGGTTAGAGTTTAAAAACGCAACCACAATTTTCTCATCAAGCCCCTCTTTTTCAAAATTACGTGTCAGTTTATTTACAAAACTTTTATTCTCTTTGAGAATCTCCTCATGATTTTTCATAATAATTTCATTTGAGATCTCTTTATTTTCAAATAACAGAGCATTTTGAATCGCTTTAATCAGGTTTTCCCGAATAAGATTAAAATAGTACTGTGTTTTAGGATCATCGCTTTGTGAAAACTGATCGATATTATGTTTAATATCTTTTAAAATTCTCGCACCGTATACAGATTCTCTCACCGATATATAAAGAGTATCTAAAGCTTGTGTATGCGCCTCTGTTAAAGGTAATTCACTAATTTTATTGAGATATTTAATTGTCTCAAACTCCACACGTTTTAGACGTTCATACCGTTTATCGTAATCAAACTCATACTCATGAGACTCATCATTGACTATCTGGTACGCTGTTTTTTCACTGTTGAGTACATCAGGCGGTTTAATGTTGATCAATAAAAAAGCGAACTTGATACTGTTGTTAAAAAGGTTTGCAATTTCATCTCTTACTGCGATCAAAGCACTATCTGCCATAGTTGGGTCAACCATATGGATATACTTAGTTGCGACCTCATGTTTTCTATGAAAAAATTTATTTAAAAACTTTGCTATCTGTGCGATAAAAGGGCTTAAAATAATCACACCCAAAAGATTAAAGACTGTATGAAAGAGTGCCAATGCCATCACTAAATCATTTTTAAAACCTAAACTCTCTAAGAGAAAATAGCTTAACTGTGATAAAAAGATAAATGCGACAATAGCAGTAATGATATTAAAAAGAAGGTGTGCCGCAGCTACCCGTTTTTTATAAGAAACCCCACCAATAGCACCTAAAATAGCTGTTGCCGTTGTCCCTATATTTGTCCCGATCGCCATAGCAGCTGCCATATCAAAAGTAAGAATATTGGTACTCAAAGCACTCAGTATTATAGCTGTTGCCGCCGAACTCGATTGGATGAGGGCTGTGATCACCACCCCTAATACTAAAAATGCTATAAGTGGAAAACTTTTATATGAAGCAAGATCAATCCCTACGGCAAACCCCTCTATCGCTGTTTTTAAGATATCCAGACCCATAAACAACAATCCAAATCCGACAAAGATTTTAGCAATTGCAGTAAGCTTTTTATTTTGCGAGAACATAAGTACTATTCCGCCAAGCCCTATCATCGGTAAAGCAAAAAGTTCTATCTTTACTTTAAACCCTAAAATTGCCACAAGCCAGGCAGTTGCAGTTGTTCCCATATTTGCACCAAATATGATCCCTATAGCTCCCTCTAAACTTATAAGCGACGCACTAACAAAAGAGAGTGTCATCAGTGTAACTACCGATGAACTTTGTAAAAGTGCAGTAGCAACTCCACCCGTAAAAATAGCTTTTATATTTGTTTGCGTAGATTGTTTAAGCCATCTTTTGAACTTAATGCCTGCAAACTCTTTAAGGGCTAACTCCATATACCCCATACCAAAAAGGAACATTCCAAGTCCGCTGAGTGCTACTACAATATCATACATCTTTACGCGCTAATCACTTTCATTAAACTTACATCTGTCGTGATCTGGTACCCGTCACGTCCATGCTCTTTTGCCTTGTAAAGCATCTCATCTGCACGGGAGATCAACACTTCATCATCCAATGCTTCATCTGCTATACAACACACTACTCCGATTGAGATAGTTACAAACTCATGTGCATCCGATTCTTCATGTTTGAGTTCTCTCTCTTTTACAGCCTGACATAAACTTCTTGCAAGGTTAGCACTGTCTGTTTCGTTTGTTTCACTAAGGAGTACACCAAACTCTTCACCGCCGAGACGAAATATGTAATCACTTGGGCGTTTGAGTGTATCTTTGAGAACTTTTGCTACGCTTTTTAGAGCAAAATCCCCTTCAACATGTCCATAAGTATCGTTATACTGCTTGAAAAAGTCAATATCAAGCATCATAAATGTAATGTAGGTTTTACTTCTCTTTGCACGTTTGAGCTCACGCTCATAGACAAGGTTGAAATATCTTCTGTTATATAAGTTTGTCAAACTATCGGTAAAAGATGCATTTTCAAGCTTTTTATTTACTTGTTTTAATTTTTTTGCAATGGAATGGAGTTTAGTATGATCCTCTTGTACACTTCTAAATACATACATTGTAATAAGCAGTACGGCGATGATCACAAAAATAAGTGTCAACCCGATATTAAATGCGATATCTTCATATTTAGTAAGAAACTTTTTACGTTCAAACTGGGCAACCTCAACCTCATAATTGATCAGTTTTTTAACAACGCTGTGGAGATGAGAGACTTTTTCTTCCACTCTGTTGAGTGCAATCTTCTCTGGATTGCCCCCCTTTTGCAAAAAGTTCAAAGTTCTTTTGAAAGCTCTATTGGCAGATGAAAGTTCCATATCTACATACTCTATATATGCTGCCTCTTCAGTATGCTTATAGTGTTGCGAATAACTATCCCATTTTTGATCTATGACAAGTAATGATTTTTCGAGTTCTTGTATTGTTTGTAAACGGGATATCTCGCCTCTGCTTACTTTATGAAGCGATTCTGATACTCCGCCGTAATATGTCTGTACGATCTCATGCAGTTCGGTTACCGGAACCAATGAGCCGAAATATAAGGAGTCCACGTTTCTTTTCATGGCACTAATATAGCTAGCACCTACAATCCCGACAAAGATCAATCCAATCGTGATAAATACAAAAAGAAAAAATAGTTTACTTTTGAGTTTCAAAGCTTCTATAAACTTCAATTATGGCTCCTTATCCTCTAGAGCTAGTATTAAGCATATTTTGTGCCATTAAATATTATAATTTACAAAAAATAAGAAGTTGAAACTATGGAAGCAAAATCAATTAGAGCAGATAAATATTTAGATACTTTTGAGATTCAAGAACACTTAAAAAATGTAGAGTATATCATTATGGCGACACCTGCCCCTGAGAAATACAGAGCTACACCTATTCATTTTACAATCTTTTTAAATACACCCGAAGCACTGCCGGATGAAGTAAAACAACCCGTATTAGAGAAGTTTTGCAGTGACTATAAGATCACAAATCCGACAGAAGTATTAAGCCAGTTAACGGCAGTAGGGTTTGCAATATCAAACGCACAGGATACACCGATGCCAATGCCACTGTTTAAACAGCAAGACAGAGCAAGTGTCCCGCATGCACCTATGCATGTTATAGATTTTTTAGCAGATTCTGATGAGTTTGCCGAGGCAAAAATCAAAAACCTGACTGGATGGAGTTACTCTTATAATTCATAACCCCTTTTAGTTAATTCGTGGAGGCAGTATATGACAACGACTACGGACTATATTAAACTCTCTAAAATAGCGGGAGTTTTATATATCATTATCATCATATGCGGTATCTCCAGTGAAGTTTTTATCAGAAGTTCGTTCATCGATGATGAAAACTCCGTAACTACACTCAATAATATAACGGCATCTTTAACATTCTATCGTCTGGGATTTGCTTTAGACCTTGTGATGCTAGTTAGTGACGTAGCGCTTGCCGTCATTTTCTACAAATTGTTTCAACCCATACACAAACTCTTCTCCTTAACTGCTTTAGTATACAGAGTTGTACACGCCGTCATTGTCACCATAGCTGTTTTGTTCTCCTACTTTGCTTCACTCATAGTACTTAACAATGAGCTGACAACGACACAAACAACTTACTGTATGAAACTTTTTTTAGAGATACATACTTACGGATATGATTTAGGTTTAATATTTTTTGCCGTCTCTAACGGCCTTATCGGAGCTATTATTATACGTTCATATAATTTACCGAAGATACTCGGCTATGGACTGGTTTTAGCCTCACTGGTATATCTTACAGGCAGTTGTATCCATTTCTTGTTACCGCAATACCTGACTTTCATTCAACCGGCATATCTCATCCCGTTTATTACAGAGACAAGTTTTGCTATCTGGCTTCTTTTTATGAACAGTAGATATCAAAAAAGTTTTAAACCTCTTAGCAGTTAAGAGCTTCGATCTCTTCGATCTCTTTTTTCACATCTTTTGAAAGGTTTTCATACCCTGCTTTTGTAACTAAGATATCATCCTCAATTCTTATCCCTATTCCACGATATTTTTTCGGGATCTGTGTATCATCTTTAGGCAGATATATACCGGGTTCTATTGTTAAAACCATTCCTGCTTTGAGCGGAATCTCTTTATTTTTTGTATCTTTATAGGGATTTTGGTCATGCACGTCAAGTCCCATGTAGTGCCCTATTCCATGTGGAAAATATTTTTTATGGGCTTTGTCTTTTAAGAGCTTTTTCACACTCCCTTTTAAAATACCGAGTTGAACCATCCCTTCACATAACATCTTTTCAGCTTCATTTTGCAATTCGCTTCTAAGAACTGTCGGTTTGATCATAGAGATGATCTTTTTCTCAACATCAAGCACCATTTGGTACAGCTCTTTTTGCGCCTTTGTAAACTTGCCGCTAACAGGGATGGTTCTCGTGATATCACTTGAGTAATATTCATATTCACACCCTGCATCGATAAGGATTAAATCACCTTTGTTTAAAGGTTTGTCATTATCTATGTAATGCAGAGTATTTGCATTGTCACCTGAAGCTACGATCGAAGTATACGCATCACTGTACGCACCGTTTTTTTTGAAGATATACTCCATCTCCGCTTGAAGTTCATATTCAAAAGAGCACTTTTTGCTCATCTTCATCGCTTTGTGGTGTGCTTTTTTTGTAATTGAGAGCGCTTTTTTTATAATGCTGATCTCTGCACGTGATTTAATCAGCCTCATAGCTTCTACTATTTTTGCTGCATCTTTAACATCTGCGATTGTGTTTGATAATTTTTTAAACTTTTCAATACGTTCAGCTTCAATTTTAAAATCATAATAGAGAGTATTTTTTGTAGCTGCGAACTCTTTGAGCTTTTTATCTAACTCATCGATCTCAAACACATCATCAACACTGAAAATCTCTTTAGCTTTTTTAGCCCCTAACCGTTTTCCCGTCCATAATTCAAGTGTCGGATCTTTTTTTATAACAAAAAGGTAAACCTTAACTTTCCCTTCCTCTTTCACAAACACAAGAACACTGTTATCCTCTTTGAAACCTGTTAAATAGTAAAAGTTGCTATCTTGTCTGTATGGAAATTCCGTATCGTTTGAACGTACTTTTTGTTCAGCCGACATCACAATTGCTAAAGAGTTTTTTTCTAGTTTTTTTCCAAATCTTTCTCTTCTTTTTATATACTCTTTCTCTTTAATCATCGCTCACTTCCACTTAACCAAACAACAGTATCTTCCAAAACTTCCCCTAATAAAATATTTAGTGCTTCCACACCACCCTCGGCATCAGCCGTTTTTGTTTTCATAACTTTAAAAAAGTTTTTAGATGCTATCAATTTCCCGCTTTTTTTCTCTATAAGATTAAAGGAGATATCTATCTTTGCATCTGATCTATCCCCTGCTTCATTAAATGACTGGATAAACTCATTAATACTCATCTCCAATACAAGATCCCCGCTTTTAGAAGACTTGTATCCATACACACCGTCAAACAGAGCTGAATCATCTAGTACGTTTACGAGTTTATTTGCAATCATCCTACTAGGACTATCTGACCAAGCCGACTGGGTAAACGAGTACTCTTTATAACGCCCTACACTATAACGCATCGCCGTAGAACTCAGAGATACGTTTGAAAATATTGGTGAAACTTTGATTGAGTGTTTTTTACATCTGTTTTGCTTTACAGGAAGTTCCACTTGAGGATCGATTCTATAATCTGTCACAGAAGGATACGTTACACTACATCCACTGAATAAAAAAACCGCTATAGCTAAAAGAACTATTTTCATTTTATCTCTCCCCCGGAGCTTTTTTAATCTCTTCATGTTTAAATATAAGATCAGACGGACTTCTATCATATCGTTTTAAAGAGTTGTCTAACTGCATCATCGTCTCTTGAAGTTGTAAAAGTGCATTATTCATATTTGGAAGAACTTCAGAAGAGATCTCTTTAAAATTAAACTCTCCACTTGCCAAAGCTTTTTTAAATTCTGTCATCGTACCGTCAATTTTGTTATAACTTGTCTTGATAGAGTATAACGATTTAGATACATTATCTTCCCATTTGACCGTATGATCAACAAGCCCTTCAATCTTTTGAATAGCTATATCCAAGTTTTTCACAGCACTTTGAAAATTGGCTATAGTTTTCTCATCTAAGGCATCACCTATTTTATCAAAAGTACGGGTAGTCGATGTTACCAGCTTCATGAACTTCTCTTGATTTTCATCTTTTAAAAGTTTCTCTGCTTGAAACAAGGTATCAGTCATATGTTCCGAAACACTGCCCCATGACTTTTGAAGATTTTGAAAGATTGAGGGTGCCGTAGCTATCACATGGTAATCATCACCGTCAATCTCCACTATCTTTCTCGTATATGTTTCACCGATAGTCAAGTTTACATACGTAAGCCCCGTAATCCCTTGTGCTGTAAGTACGGCAACTATATTGTCTTTGATCGGTGTGTCTTTTAAAATAGTAACTTGAACCTCTACCTGTTCAGAATTATGCGGGTTTATTCGAAGATTGGAAACTTTACCGACATTGATACCGCGAAATTTTACCGGAGCATCAAGATTCAAACCAAATACAGACTCATCAAAGTAGATCACATAGCGTTTGATCTCGTCTTCATGGGAAGGTTTTAACATCCAGTACGAAAAACTCGCCAAAGTGAAAAAACCAAGTAAGACAATAGTACCAATGAGTGTGTAGTTTACTTTATTGTTCATAGTTTCTCTTTAAAAAATGTTTGTACAAACTGGTTCTCGACCGAATCCATCTCATCTAAAGAACCTTCAAAGGCAATTTTTTTATTATCAATTATAGCTATTTTATCTAAAGTATCGTAAATTGAACGCAAATCGTGTGAAACCATTACAATAGTCAGATTTAACATTTTTCTTAAATCTAAAATCAATCTATCAAACTCCCTAGCCGAAACCGGATCAAGTCCACTTGTAGGCTCATCTAAAAACAACAGTTTCGGATCAAGTGCCAAGGCACGTGCAAGCCCCGCTTTTTTTCTCATACCGCCACTTATTTGAGACGGATAGAGTGCTCCATCTTCGGGTTTGAGCCCAACTAGCTTTATCTTAAATCTCACTATATCATCTATCATTTTTTTAGATAAAGATGTATACTCAACAAGCGGTAACGCTACATTTTCTGCAACGGTTAAAGAGGAAAAAAGCGCACCGAACTGAAATAAAACACCCCATTGACGCTTTAATTCAAGTATCTCTTTTGTTGAGAGCTTCTCGATCTTTTTCCCCAGTACCTCTATACTACCGTTGTGAAACTCCTGCAACATAACAATCTCACGCAATAAAGTTGTCTTACCACATCCGCTGGGACCGACTATACCGTAGATCTCCCCCTCGTTTACACTCAGGTTGATACCGTAGTGAACAATTTTATCACCGAAAACAGTTGTAAGATTTTTCACATCGATTAGCTTCATTATATCCCCAGGTTTGTAAAAGCTATAGAGAAAATAGCATCACATACAATGACGGCAAAGATTGACTCTACAACACTTTTAGTAGTGTTAAATCCTATACTCTGCGTATCATCTTTTACCATTAAACCTCTATAGATTGCTATGGTAGCTATTAAAAAGGCAAAAAACGGTCCCTTAAAAACCCCTACAAAAAAGTGTTTTGCAGCAATCACTTCATGAAATCTCTCAATAAAAAGTTCTGTTGTGATTTTCAGATCTAAACTGGCAACTAGTACACCGCCAAGCATCCCCATCATATCTGCAACGAAAATCAATAGCGGCATGGCAACACTCAAAGCTATGATTCGAGGTAATACTAAAAATGCAAAAGGCTCAAATCCCATAGTCTTCATAGCATCAATCTCTTGCGTTATCTTCATAGCACCTATTTGTGCAGTATATGCTGACCCACTGCGTCCTGCTATTACTATTGCCGTAATTAAAGGAGCAAGTTCTCTTAAAATAGAGATTCCCAACATATCAACTATAAATATATTTCCACCATATATCTTTAGTTGGTATGCTGCTTGATAGGCGACTACTACTCCTACAAGAAAACTGGTCAGGGCTATAATCAACACCGCTTTTACACCACTCTCATTTACCTCAAAAAATATCTCTTTATAGCGAATTGCATGAGGTTTCTTTAAGTAGATCAAGAACGATACGAACACTTTACCTAAAAAGCTGAGAAAGCTTAAAAGGGATATATAGTAGTGATATCCTCTTCTTCCAAGTGTTTCATAAAATGTTTTTTTTGTAGAGATTATCTCTTCTTTTGCGTATACGCGTTTTGATTTAACCAAGTTAAGAGTGGATTGAACCGTATCGTTTTGAAGTACTATTTTGTAAGGGATATTTTTATCTTCGAGTTTCTGAAAAATCTGGTCGATAAAAAGTGCGACTGCACTGTCTAGGTAATCTAACTGAAGTAAATTAAACTCTACTTGTGCAGGTTTTGAAAAATCTAACTTTGCTATCTTCTTTTCAAGATTAGCTAGGTTATAAACAGTAAGTTCTCCTAAAAATTTTAGAAGTAACTCACTGCCTCGAAGTTCAACTTGTAAAGAAGTTTCCATCAAATATAACTTTAAAAATCTCTCTCTAATAGCTTGTTTACTTTTAAAAGAGTGATAATTTTATCTTCTTGTTTTCCAACACCGTCAATGATAGTCTCTTCATCATTGATCGTATCGGGTGCCGGCCCGATATTCTCTTTTTTAATGCGTATAGCCATTGTTAATCTGTCAATTACAAATCCTGCTACGTCATCACCGTAACGCATTACAATAAAACGAGTATCTTCACCGTGTTTTTTCGATGGAAGTCCAAACTTTGTACGCAGGTCTATTAAAGGGATTACCGCACCACGAAGGTTAAATACACCTAAAACGTACTTAGGCACCTGCGGTACTCTCGTCCAAGTAAACGGCTTAATAATCTCTTGGATCGATAATATAGGCACCGCGTACTCTTCATCACCTATCATAAAGCCAACTAACTGTACTACATCATCAAGTTGCCCAACAACATTATCTTGTTGTTGAGACTGTTTATTTAGAATATCTTTTAGTTTATCAGCCATTATAAGAACTCCGATTTAAAGTTAATGTTTCTTTGTACCACGCTTGCAAGATAGTCAGAAGAGTAAGGTTTTGTAATGTACTCAACCATTCCTGACTCAACACCGCGCATACGATCAGATTTACCAGTACGTGACGTTACTGCGATAAGTGGTAAGTTTTTATATCTGTTGTATTTTTTGATCTCACTTGCAAGAGAATAACCATCCATTCTCGGCATCTCAATATCAACAAGCATTGCATCAAAATTATGATCACCCGATTTTAAGATGTTAAGCGCTTCTTGTCCGTCAGCAGCTTCTACAATAGTGATACCCATCGGCTCTAATGCTTTTCTCATAATAGCTCTATCTGTTTTTGAATCATCTACGATCATTACAGTATAGTCACTTGCAGAGTTTTTCTCATTTGCTGCACTTCCCGCCTGAGCCGCTTCAGTTAAAGCCGTAGCTTTTACATCTTTAGCCATCTCCATAAGTGCTACAACGTCAACAATAAGTGTAACCCCACCGTCACCTCTGATAGTAGCACCTGCAATACCGTCAATACCTTTGAGGTACTCTCCAAGAGATTTAATAACGATCTCCTCTTGACCAACCAAAGTATCTACGATGAGTCCAAGTTTACTTGTTCCAAGACCTAAAACAACAACATAAGCATGTTCACTGCTGTCTAAAATTCTCTCAACTTCGAAAATATCGCCTATGTGAACAAGTGATAAAACATCATCACGAAGTCTCATTACACTTTTACCCTCAACAGTGTAGATCTCGTCTGTTGAAATTCTAACCGTCTCTAAAACCGATGCAAGCGGAATCGCATAATGTTCCTCTTGAACACCGACTAAAAGTGCTTGGATAATAGCAAGTGTTAAAGGGATCTTCAACTTCATAGAAGTCCCTTTTCCAATCTCACTGTCTATATCGATAATACCGTTAAGTTTTTCGATGTTTGTTTTTACAACATCCATACCAACTCCACGGCCAGATACGTTCGTTACTTGAGCAGCTGTTGAGAAGCCCGGCTTAAAGATAAGTCCGAAAGCCTCTTTATCACTCATACTCTCTGCTTCTTTTTCGGTAATAATCCCTTTTTCAAGTGATTTTGCCTTTAACATCTCAGCATCAAGACCTTTACCGTCATCATCAATTTGGATAACGATCTGATTCCCTTCATTGTACGCTTTTAACATAATCGTACCCGTTTCATCTTTCCCTTTGGCAAGACGATCTGCCGGTGATTCAACACCATGGTCACATGAGTTACGGATAATGTGTACTAAAGGATCCCCGATCTCTTCAACGATCGATTTATCAAGCTCTGTATCTTCACCTGAAATTACAAGCTCTATCTTTTTATTGAGTTCACGAGATAAATCACGAATCATTCTAGGGAACTTGTTAAACACTTTTCCAACAGGAAGCATACGTGTTTTCATAACAGCGATCTGTAAGTCAGTTGTTACAAGAGATACGATAGATACTACTTGGTTAAGCTCCTCTAGGAACTCTTCACCTTCATAACGCTCTTCTACATCATCGTTGATCTTGATAAGTCTGTTTTTCGCAAGTACAAGCTCACCGATTAAGTTCATTAGGTGATCAAGTCTTTTAACATCTACACGAATAGTTTGCTCAACTGCAGCAGGTGACTTTCTCGCAGGAGCTGCCGCTTTTGGTTCTGAGTCTCCACCGCTTGAAGCTGCTGCTTTTGGAGGTGTTGGAGCTGTTGGAGGCGGTGGCGGAGGAGGAGTTTCCTCTTTCGGTTCCGCTGCAAACTCTTCATCCGGTTGTGCATCAGGCTCTAAAGACGGTACACTTTCACCCGCTGCAATTTTTGCTTCACGTTTTTTCTTGTCCTCTTCCTGACGCTGATTCAATAGTCTTTCAATTTCAGCCTCAACCTCTTCTGGTGACATATTCTCATAATCAAGTTCATCATCGTCAGATGCTGTTTCTACAACTTCTTCCACCTCTTTTGGCGCTTCTTGTGCAGGAGTTTCAGCTACAGGAGTATCTACTTCTCCCGTACCGCCACTTACTTTATCAAGTCTTGAAACACATGCAGAAACATCTATACCACTGTCTGCACTTGTATCACGGATCTGTTCAAGCAGTTGTTTCATTAAATCAACCGACTCTAAAATAACATCCATAATATCAGGAGTAATGACAAGTTCACCGTGTCTTGCTTTGTTTAATACATCTTCCATATGGTGAGTAAGATGTGTCAAAATGTCAAAATTTAAGAACGAAGATGCACCTTTTACAGTGTGTGCTACACGGAAAATTCCGTTTAAAAGCTCTAAATCTTCAGGATTAGATTCTAACTCAACCAAATCCTCATCTAACTTTTCAACAAGTTCAAACGACTCGACTAAAAAGTCTTGTAGTATCTCTTGAAATTCATCCATATTTTATACTCCTACTTCATATGTGCGTGCACGATGCGTGCAACTTGTTCATAAAATTCTCCGGCTTTAAACTTAACTAAATAAGCTTCACCACCAGCTTCTATACCACGATCTTCACTAAAGTGATCACTGATTGACGAATTAAATACAATCGGTATTTGATTAAAACGTTGATCGTCTTTCATTTGTGCGGCAAAATGGAATCCGTCCATTTTCGGCATCTCAACATCCGAGATAATAATTTTTAGATGGTCTTCTAACTTATCACCGTAGTTTTTGTAAAGCTCTTCTAATTTATTAAGTCCCTCTTCACCGTCAACTGCACCGATAACATCAAAGCCCATTTTTTCTAAGGCGTCTGTAACAATTTTTCTAGCTGTAGAACTATCATCAAGAACCATAGCGATCCCTTTAAAGTGTTCTAAGCTTTTTACTTGAATCTCGGTATCAGGCTCATAAAGTCCTAACTCTTGTACAACACTTTCCAGGTCTAAGATAAGGAGTACATTATCATCTTCAATCTTTGTTACACCCGTAATCTTATTACCGTCTAAACCGCTAGCAGAGCTTATAAAAGTTGCCGGTTCAATATTGCTCCAAGATATTCTTCTTATTCTTTTTGCATCGTGAACTATAAAGCCGATAAGAACATTATTGAATTCCGTAATGATTACTCTTGAACTTTGATGTATATTTGCCGGTTCATTTATACCCATCCATTTTGCTAGATTTACAACAGGTATAACAACTTCGCGAAGGTCGAAGATACCCTCGATAAATTCCGGTGTTCCAGGAAGTTCTGTTAAAGAAGGTACTTTTATAATCTCTCTTACTTTAGAGACGTTGATCCCGTATATACCTTCATAAATCTCTCCGTTGTCCTCTTTGAAGATACGGAAGTCAACAAGCTCCATCTCATTAGAGCCTATTTTTAAGGAGTTATCATCCATAATTTAAATCCCTTTGGAAAATTGTTTCTCTTCCAATATTGTATTATTTTGCAAAGATCTTACTATAAAATATCTTTGATTGCAAGCAAAAGCGGCCAAATTCACGTAACAGATTCCGTCAACTTGAAGCGTTTTATTTTGATGAAAATGCCCCTCTATAAAATAGTCACATTCAAATCGATCTTTAAAACGATTTTCTATAAACTGCTCAAACCAACCCAGCTCTTTACAGTCATCTTTTTTCATCAAATGTTGATCGACAAAGTTAAGGATAAAATGATTAAAAAGATTATCAATTGGCTTTAGTAACTTCAGCATGAAAGGGTTTCTAATCAAGGCTGTATAGATCTTATAACCTATCTTCCCGTCAAAATCCCCGTGAGCCAGATAAACCTTTTTATCTTGGTAGTTTGCTAAGACAGGCTGTTTTTGAATCGGATATATTTTCATATTGTCAAATACCGCTTGCAAATTAAAATCGTGATTCCCCTCAAAGTAAATAACTTCGATCTCATCAGCTATCTCTTTTAATAAAGCAATCATCTCATAGTTATCTTTATATGTATGTTCAATTGAGCCAAAAAGAGCATCAAAAATATCACCCATAAGTAAAAGTTGTGTAGGTTGAAGTTCTTTCGAATGAATAGCTTTTACAAATTCTAAAAGCTCAGGGCGTGTAGTGGAGTAGTGTGCATCTGAGATAACAAATGCACCCTCTTTGATCGTAATGTTACGGGACATACGCTATATCTGGAATCCCCGCATCTTCTGCAAGACCCATCATAATATTTGCATTTACTACGGCTTGGCTTGAAGCCCCGCGCATTAAATTATCAATTGCAGAAGAGATAAAGAGGATATTCCCTTTTCTTTTTGCATAGATATCACAGAAGTTTGTACCCGCTACATCTTTCATAGTCGTAGGCTGATTTGAGATACGCACGTGAGGAGCATCTTTATAGTACTCTTCTAACACTTTTTGCTCATCAAAATCACCCTCTACTTGAATGTAGATAGAACTAATCATACCGCGAGTAAGAGGTACTAAATGGGGCACAAAATTGATCTCTTCAAAATCAACACCGAGTTTATCTGCAATCTCAGGTGCATGACGATGCATTAAAGGGTTGTATGCAAAAAGGTTGTCGTTCACATTTACAAAGTGTGTTGTATCACTCAGTTTTTTCCCTGCCCCGCTCACACCTGTTTTGGCATCAATGATGATCGGCGTATGTTGTACACGGTAATCCATAAAAGGTAAAACTCCCAAAATTGCCGACGTTGGAAAACATCCAGGGTTTGCAACGAGTTTTGCACTCTTTAACTCTTGACGGAAAAGTTCAGGCAGACCATATACGCTGTGTTCTAAGTTTGCAACATCAGTATGTTCAGTGTAAAATGCCTCATAAGTGTATAAAGGTAAGCGATAATCAGCTGAGAGATCAACCACTTTTACACCGTTTGCGATTAAGGGTTTTACATACGCCATCGCAGTTTTATGAGGTAATGCCAAAAATACAAGTTCACAATCTATACTTGCCTGTTCAACACTTGCTTTTTGAACTTCCAAATTACACACATTTTTGAGTGAAGGATGCAGTTCATCTGCAGTAGTTCCCCCCTCTGAATTTGCAAGGTATGTAAGTTTAAAGTTTGGATGTTTTACAAGCATTTTTACAAGCTCTAAGCCTGTATAACCGCTTGCTCCAATCACTCCGACATTAATGTGAATCAAAAACAATCTCCTGATATTTTACTTCATCGATCTCAAATTCCACTTCACCGCCAGGAAGACGAACTTTTACATCATCCCCCTCCTCTTTTCCGAGAAGTTGCTTGGCGAGTGGAGAGTTAAATGAGATAAGCCCCATATCCGGGTTACTTTCAGCACCGCCGACAATCGTATACGTCACCTCTTCGTCCGTATTTAAATTTGTCATGATAACAGTTGAACCGAAACTCACTTTTGCATGTTCAAGCTCGCTTGGGTCTACGATCTGTGCATTGCCTAAAAGCTCTTGCAGCTCTGCTAAACGGTTATCAATATTTTTTTGCATCTCTTTTGCTGCATGGTATTCAGCATTCTCTTTTAAATCACCGTGTTCTAACGCTTCTTCTATCGCTTTTACAACACCGGGACGTTTTACCTCTTTAAGATCTTTTACTTCGGCTTGGAGTTTTTCATAACCGAAAAGTGTCATAGGTTCTACATTGTTCATATCTTATCTTTTCCTAAATAATACTTTTATTGTTTCTTCCCATAATTATAGCAAAATTAACTTTTTAAAGTTGAGAGATCAAACTCTGTGTTTTTTCTCTCCTCTTCTATGGTGATTATACAGCCCGATTTACTTATTCGGATCACATTTTTCAGATCACCTAAAAGTACTCTGCTCTCTTTGGTAAAAGGATCGTACACTTGCAACTTTTGGTCCTCTACAAAAAAGATCCTGCCACCGCCGCAGCCATCACCGATGATCCCTTCACACACTAAAGCAGACTCTAGATCAAAACCATCCATCATCCATACAATCCTCTTTAGCCTCTTTCATAAACTCTAAATGCTCTGAGCTGTTTTTATCAACCGCCCTATACTCTTGATATGTATACTCTTTAAAAATTTTTTCATCAATACAGATACAAACCGTTTTATTCGCATCGTTCTCACACACAGACATCATCTTTTCTTTTTGTGATTCTTCCCATCCAAAATAAGAGTTGTAATACGGATACAACGTCCAGATCGCAAATCCGATTGTTATAATGATATTAACGATAAACTCACCTTTTTTCGTCTCAATATACCGTTTTACATCATAACTGATCAAAATGACGAAAAAGATCTCTAACGCTATGTTAAACCAGTCACTATCTAAAAAATCAAACACTATTTTTTCCTTAACATTTTAATTGCTTCAGCACACATTGTAAGACCGAAAGTGGCAGTTACACCCATAAAACTACCTTTCTCTTTGATCTGTGCCTCTTCAGATGAAAAGATCACCTTATACTTTTTAGTAAATTTTCTCTTTCGGAGTTCATAACGGATCTTTGAGCCGAACTTGTCTCCGTAGCTTTTCCAGATATCCGCCACCTGTACTTTTGTAGGGTCAACCCTTTTTGCACTTCCGAATGAGGAGATCAGTTTTTTGTAACACTTTTGCGCGAGGGCAAGTTTTGCTTTTGTGTCATCGATCGCATCTAAAACCAGATCGTACTCGTCAAAATCAAAATTTTTCACCCACTCTTCATCGATTCTTTGATGAATTATTTTTATCTCCGGATAGTGTTCCTGAAGTGCTTCCACTTTCACTTCATGCTCATGGAGTTCCGACCACATTTGACGGTTTTGGTTTGTTTCATCATAAGTGTCAAAATCTACAATAGTAATATCGGTAATGCCGTTTCTGTACAAACAATCCAGACAGAAACTCCCTACTCCCCCGACACCGAGTAAAATGATTTTTGCATCTTGCAGTCTCTCAAAATCGTTTCCAAAAAGAAGCCTTGTCCTTGTATATCTAGCCATTGATCCACTCTTGTAAGCTATTCATACTTTTATAAGCACTTAGATCAAGCATTATAGGTGTAATTGAAACATACCCTTGCTCAATCGCTTCAAAGTCACTCATAACGTCCATCCCTTTTCTAGGTGAAAATGAAAGCGGATGCAAACCTAACCAATGGTACTCTTCTCCACGCGGATTTCTATGAACATGGGAATCGTTTTCGTAGTGTCTGTACCCTGCATAGGTTACTTTCATCTCAGCTTCTTGCAGATCAGGCGGGATGTTGATATTTAAAAATTCACGATCCGGCAGAGGATACTCCCCTGCTATAATCTTCTCAACTAAAGTTTTAATTGTTTTTCGCGCTAAAGTAAAATCTCCACCCGGATTGGTAAAGTCCATCACCTGAGAGATCGCAATTGAAGGGATCCCGTGAAGCACCCCTTCCATAGCACCCGCGGCAGTTCCAGAGTATGTAATATCCTCACCCATATTTGAGCCTCGGTTGATCCCGCTGATCACAAGATCGGGCTTTTTATCTTCAAACATCGTACTGAGTGAAAGATATACACAATCTGTAGGCGTCCCGTCGTCAAGTTTATAAAAATCATCCTCGACAGAGATAAAACGTAACGGTCTTACAAGTGTTAGCGAGTGCCCGCACGCCGATTTTTCATTTGCAGGAGCTACTACAATTACATCTACATTTTTTATATCTTTTAGAGTTTTTGCCAGTTCCAATAAACCTTTTGCTTCATATCCATCATCATTTGTTACAAGTATAGTTGTTCTTTTTTCCATAAACATATTTTACAGACAATATGGTAAAATTCTCGAATATAATTGAAAAAAGGTTTGTGTAGATGAAAATTGACGGAAGATTCTGGTTAACAAAAGATGATAAAAGTTTTTTAGGTTCCGGGCGAATTGAACTCTTAGAAAAAATTGCACAAACAGGTTCTATTAATGCAGCTGCAAAAGAGATGAAGATGAGTTACAAAGCTGCATGGGAGCGTATAAACTCTATGAACGAACTTGCCGATCATCCGATCATCAATAGAACTATCGGCGGTAAAGGGGGCGGCGGTACAAAACTTACCGATTATGCCTATGAGCTGATCAATACCTATAAAAAACTAAATGAACTGCACCGTCAATTTATCAACAGATTCTCAGAAGCGGGTGACAATCCTGAACACTTGGCACAGATTTTAAACCGTCACTTTTTAACGACAAGTGCGAGAAATCAGCTTCTTTCAACTATTACACAAATTACTATAAATAAGATCAATGCTATTATCTCTATGCAAATCAGCGGCGGTGGAGTTTTACACTCTTCTATCACTGCAAAATCTGCGGACAATATGCATCTAAACGTTGGAAATGAAGTATATGCGATCATTAAATCAAGCGATATCGAAATCAGACCAGACAAACCTCAAGAGCAAGATAAGTTAAATATAATTGAGGGGAAAGTAGAGTCTCTTATCAGCAACGATACACACAGTGAAGTCTCTTTACAAATCAATGAAAAATACTCCCTTATCTCTTTGCTGCCTAACGAAGAAGCAGAAAAACTACAACTCAATAAAAAAGCGTATGCATTAATTGAGTACTCAAATATAATCATAGGTTCATAATTTTTCACTAAATAAAAGTTTAAGGTTTTTTTTTCTACAATTCGTTATATCCAAAAAAACATAATGATAAGAAAATAAAAAAAGAAGGTTTAAACATGAGTACTCTTACTTTAACAAGCGTTATATCATACAGTATACAACAAAATAGATATTTAAAACTAAAAGCTTTTTTTATATCGTTATTTTTACATGCACTCCTGCTTGCACTTACCCTCAAGCTGGCATCTGTAGATTTTATTAAGCCAAAAGAGAGTGTTTTGGAAAAAGCAACCCTTGTTTCATTATCTTCATATGAAGTTATAAAACCTAAAAAACAAAATGTTAAAACAGAGCCTAAAACTGTACCGATAACAAAAAGGGTCTTAAAACAAAAAAATGAAAAAATGAAAAAAGTCGTTCAAAAACAAAAAGAACAACCCGTAGTAAAACCGATAGAACAAGAAACTCTTCAGCAGGAACAATCAAAAGAAGCCGTTGTTCCCGCTGAGGCGTTTACGCCTCAAATTCCCGATACAGAGCAAAAGATTGAAGAGCGGAAAATACTAATACCGCAGAATTCTCCTTTGTCCGAACAGAAACTTCCAGAGTTAGCACTTATCCGTTCTTTAATCCAGAATGCTCTTAAATACCCCGCAATTGCCAAGAGATTGCATCTCGAAGGGGTTGTAGTTGTTTCATTCTCTCTTTCCACAACCGGAGAAGTCTCAAATCTGCAACTCGTTCAAAGCAGCGATAGCTCTGTATTGGATAAAAGAGCTCTTCAAACCGTGTCATCACTAGACGGAGAGTTTCCTCACATTAATCAAAAAGTTGATTTGAAAATTCCTATTGCATTTTCACTCCAACACTCATAAAGGAAATTTAAATGAATTTTTTTATACCTCTACTGGTTTTTCTATTGGCTATATCTTTGCAGGCAAAAACTGTAGAAGATTTTTATCATAATCAGGTAAAAGTACCTGAGAAGATCACGAAAGTATTTGGTTCTTCACCACCTATGAACTACCTTATCTATGCACTTAATCCGAAAAAAATGGTAGGACTTAACTTTAAAGCAAAAAACCCTAACAATTTTGCGACAAAAGAGTATCTTGACCCCTACTTTTTATCTTTACCCGTCATTGGAACTTTCCACTCTACTGGAGCAGGCATCAATCTTGAAACACTTCTTATTCGCCGTCCCGATCTCATTTTAGTTTGGGCTGATGATATGATGGTTGCGACAGTTGAAAAGTCTATTCAACGTTCAAAGTTTCCCACTTTTACAGTCCCTTTCAGAAAAATCGAAGATATACCTCGTGCCATCAAAGTAACTGCTGATGCTATCGATGAACAAAATAGAGGAAAACTCTTAAGTACTTATGCACAAAAAAGTATAGATGAGATTAAAACAAAACTCGAAAATGTAAAAGATATTCGATATTACTACGCAGAAGGTAATGACGGATTACAAACAGAGTGTGATAAATCGTTTCATGTAGAAGCGATGAACTTTGCAGGGGGAGAAAATGTACATAAATGCAAACAAAGCAATCTTAGAGGGCTCGAACAGATCAATATTGAAACACTTTACAAATATAATCCCGAAGTGATCATCGCACAAAATCGTATGGTTTATAAAAACCTGTTTCACAATCAACTCTTCCACAACTTAGATGCAGTCAAAAATAAACGTGTTTATCTAGTACCAAATACACCTTTTAACTGGATCGACCGTCCACCCTCATTTATGAGAGTTATCGGCATAGAGTGGCTTGCACATACTTTTCATCCGGAGGTGTATAACATAAACCTCAACAAACGTATTAAAGAGTTTTACAAACTCTTTTTACAAGTAGAAATTACAAACAAACAGATTCAGACTATATTAGGAGAAGATCAAGAATGAAGTTAAAACTACCTCTATTATCGCTTGTTGCGATTACGGCTTTACATGCAACACCGCTGAGTGTTGAGAAAATTGTTATTAATTCCAGTATTGAAGAGGAGGAAAACGGCCTCTATCTTTCAGATGAGAAAAAAGACTCTAAACAAAATAAACAAACATTTACGCAAAAAAGTTTATCTACTCTTTCAACTCAGGCGAATATGAATCCTTACACGGTTATTCAATTTTCACCATCGGTAAACTTTACACCCGTTGATCAGACAGGTTCAAACGAACCGGCATATCACGATCCGATCCGCATCCGTGCTAAAAGCCAGACAGGTCCCGGCGGAGTTTATCTGATCAACGGAACTCCAATCTCAAGTAATCCCGGCGGGGGAAAACAGATGGTTGATCTTGAAAACATCTCATCTGTAGATCTGCACAAAGGGTATCTGAGTGTTGATAAAAACTTAGGGTTTTCATCTTTGATTGGAAAAATCGATCTCAATATTCTAAAAGCAAAGAATAAGGCGGGGGCACACCTTTCACAATCACTCGGAAGCAATAACTTTAGTAAAACATTTGTACGTTTCGATAGCGGAGATATGGGTGATGTGTGTGTATTTGGTTCAGTTTCTGCTCTAAAAAACGACAAAACTAAAGGGGAAGGTGAGCAGCAAAGATTTAACGGGATGTTTGGGCTCTCATATAAACCAAATGAGAGATTCTCATCAGAGCTTTATGTGATCAGAAATATTGACGAGCACCATAACTATGCAAGTTTAAGTTATGCCGAGGCAAAAGATCTAGACACCTATTTCTCAAAAGATTTTGCTACAACAAAACCGACTAGTGCATCAAACAACTATTATGACTGGAACAAACAAGAGTTTTACACAACTGCTGTAGTAGCAGATCTGACATACAAAGCCGGCAAAGATGATACTATCGTCTTAAAACCTTACTATAAAACAGACAAAGGACAATACTGGTTCAGTAAAACAAAGAACTCTACACCTATGGTTATGAACTGGCAAATGGAGCATGATCTTTACGGTGCAATCGCATCGTATGATCATAGTTTCGGTGATGCCGTAAATGCAAAAGTAGGATACTGGTACCACAGACAACTTCCTCCCGGACCACCGACAGATCAGAAAAAATATGTTGTAGATGGCAATGGGGATCTTTCATATAAAGGGTATGCAATCTTAGCTGACACTTCATACCATACGCTTCAGGCACCGTTTGTTGAACTTAGCGGTGATATGGACAAAATCCACTATAGCATAGGGCTTCAATACCAAACATTTACCCTTGCTTCAATCGATAGCTATACCGGTACTACAAGTGCTACAAGTATGGATCATGATGTTGCAATTACGCAAGCTACACTCGATCCATTCTCAAGTGTAAATGAAAAGAAATTTAACACTTTTATCCCTGCACTTTATCTCTCATATGATCTAAGTTCTACAGATACAATCTATGTAGATTACTCTAGAACATACGGGTTTGATGTGAATCTTTTCCCGACATATGCAAGTAACAGAACAGCTTTTGTCGCACAAGGAATTACGCTTCAAAACTTATGGGACGACTTAGAACTTGAAACATCTGACAATATTGACCTTGGAGCTCGTGTATTGGCAGGCGGAGTTACACTCAATCCAAGTGTTTTTGTATCGTTTGTAAACAATAAACAGGCAAACATCTATGCAAACGGCGTAAATTATCCTGCGAATGTGGGTAAAGCGCTTGGATACGGAGCAGAGTTTGCAGCTAACGGTGTAATTACCGAGAGTTTAGAGTTTATTGCTTCACTTTCATACAACAGATACTACTTTACGGAAGATTTTCAAGCTTCAGATACTACAACGACAGATATTAAAGGGAACCAGCTTCCTGATGCACCTGAGTTTATGGCTAAAGGAGCCCTCTCTTACACTCTAAAAGATTGGACATTTACACCAAGTGTAAGATATACATCAAGCAGATACGGTGATGCGGCAAATACTGAAAAAATTGATGCTTTTACACTAGTTGATCTTGACGTTGCCTACAAAGCGCCAAAAATGTTCGGCTCTAAAAGTACACTGTTCAGACTTACGGCAACAAACCTGACAAACCAAAAATATATCTCGACAATCATCGCAGCCGATAATGCACTAGCAGCTGACTCAACTGCTAGTACATACCAGACAGGTGCACCTTTTGGAATGTTTGCAAGTTTAAATCTAAAATATTAAGGGCTTAAATGACACGCGTACAAAACGGTAAGTTTCTTTTCCTTGGCCTTATACTTTTACTTATAACAGCAACTCTCTTGCTGTTATGGGGGCAATACCCGATTGATCTCAGTACATTCCAAAGCTACATAAATTATAAAGTTTTCGGAATAACAACTACACTTGACCCAGGCACTGTTACCCTTTTAGACAATATCATCTTAGAGATTCGCCTCCCCCGTATACTTTTAGCAATCCTTATCGGTGCATCATTGGCAACCTCGGGAGCAGTATTTCAGGCGATGTTTGTCAACCCTCTCGTTTCACCCGGAATTTTAGGTGTGCTTGCAGGGGCATCTTTTGGAGCAGCACTTGGAATGTTGCTTACTGAGGAGTGGTTTTTTATTCAGGTCCTTGCCTTTACTTTTGGATTTATCGCTGTAGCTTTCTCTGTTTTAATAGGCTCTATGGTCAACAACTCCCGATCAAGCATTATGTTGGTTCTCGGCGGGGTTATCAGCGGTTCACTTTTTACCGCTTTTTTATCAGTTATCAAATATGTTGCAGACCCTTACTCTACCCTGCCCGCTATTGTTTACTGGCTGATGGGGAGTTTATCTATGGCTGAACTAGACGGTGTATTGCTCGTAGCGATTCCGATGCTTATCAGTATTTTTTCTATGGTACTTATGGGGAAATATTTTGATATTTTAAGCCTTGGCGATGAGGAAGCAAAAGCACTGGGTGTGAATGTAAAGATGATAAAGATATTAGCCATTATACTCGCAACACTTGCAAGTTCACTTAGTGTTGTAATGGCGGGAATTATCGGATGGATTGGACTTATCATCCCACATATTATACGTATGGCGATTGGTCCTTCACACGCTTTACTACTTCCTCTTTCGGCTATATTCGGAGGGTTGTTTTTACTCCTGGCCGATTCCGTTTCGCGTTTGGCAATGAGTGTAGAGATCCCTATTGGGATACTTACATCGCTTATCGGTATACCTATCTTTATTATTGTACTCAAAAATGCGAGGGCAGCATGGAACTAAAACCTATCATAGAAGTAAAAAATCTCCATTTTTCCTATCCGAAATACAAAGTGCTTCACGGTCTTGACTTTGAGTTGCACCAAGGAGAAGTTGTCTCTTTACTGGGGCAAAACGGCTGCGGAAAAAGTACACTAATACGTCTTATTTTAGGGCTGTTAAAAAAGGATCAAGGGGATATTTTACTCCATAACAAAGATATAAAATCGTATAAACAAAATGAGATAGCATCGCAGATAGCCTATATTCCTCAGTATCATAATGTTCCGTTTAACTATTCGGTATTAGATATGGTAGTTATGGGAAGAGTTTTTAAGATGGGGCTTTTTGCAAGTCCTGGCAAACACGATATATCTATGGCAAAAGAGGCTTTGGAGAAGATCGGCATAGCAGATCTGCAAAACAAACCTTTCGGGCAGCTCAGCGGCGGACAGAAGCAGATGGTTTTACTTGCCCGTGCACTGACACAAGAGGCAAAAACATTCATTATGGATGAACCCGTTTCAGGTCTTGACTACGGTAACCAGATCCGACTCTTGCAGATGATTAGCTCCCTTTCACAAGAGGGGTACACATTTTTAAAAACGACTCACTACCCTGATCATGCAATGATGGTCTCTTCACGTGTAGTGAGTATGAAAGATGGACAGATTCTCTTAAGCGGTTCTCCAAAAGAGGTAATAACATCGGAGATGATCAATAATCTCTACAACATAGAAGCAGAAATTGTACACCATAATAACAACCCTTTATGTGTACCGAGTTTCTCAAAAAAAGTTTTATAAAACTTTTTAAAGATTCATATTTTTAAAAGCACCGCTATATCAAACCATATACAAAGGAAAAACAATGAAAAAAACATACTTTAGTTTTGTAACTGTCATGTTACTTACAACAACTTCACTTACCGCTGCAGAGACTGTGCTTGAGACAATCGATGTAAACTCTGATGTTGAGCATAGAGATGATCTGCAATTGGAGAGTCCTACAAACTTATACAAGATACATAAAAGTACAAAAGCAGGTACTGAGGTTCTTACACAAAAAGATATTGAGGCTTATAGTCCAAAAGATGTGATTGATCTTTTAAATAAAGCGACTGGAATGGATCTAAGTTATCACGGACGCCGTAGCCCGTATGATCTTAAAATGCGCGGTAGTAGCAATATCACCTATATTATAGACGGGGCAATTCTTCCTCCCGCAGCTAGCCGTATGCTTTACAAATTTCCACTCATCGCTATTGAGGAGATTCAGATTGTAAGAAGTGCTACTGCTCTCTCGATCGCTCCATCTATTAATGTCGGTGCTTCAAACAGCAGTTCAGGTGTAAACATCGGTTATATCATTATCCGTACAAAACAACCAAAAAAGACAGAAGGGATCTTAAGTGCTTTTTTTGAAAAAGCTGTTAGTCAGCCCTATGCAAACGGCCAGTCTCTGTACACCGGGACACGTTTTGGAAGCAGTGATTCATGGAATGGATATATAGGTGCGATGGTTTCACGTTTCGATCGAAGAAGTA
Source organism: Sulfurimonas sp. hsl 1-7 (assembly GCF_030577135.1). Classification (NCBI taxonomy): domain Bacteria; kingdom Pseudomonadati; phylum Campylobacterota; class Epsilonproteobacteria; order Campylobacterales; family Sulfurimonadaceae; genus Sulfurimonas; species Sulfurimonas microaerophilic. Next base: position 74,018 of record NZ_JAUIRR010000004.1, read on the forward strand.
AAGAGACTTGGTTTGACGGGACTGAGAGTACATCGGGTATGGTAAACGGTGGAATCAGTAACGGAAAATTTAACCTGAACTTTATGGCCTATAAAGATATAGGCTCTTTAGAGATGCAAAGGGGTATAAAACTTGACGGTACTCTCGATAATGCGAAATGGTATTACGATCCGTTAAAAACGACTCTTCTTTCAGTTGATGGGAGTATGGTTTGGAGCGAAGGACAAGTGACACTTTTTTCTCTTGCACATACACAATATGAACAATTTGAGCATAATGAGAACTTTATATTGCCCGCAGCTTCAACACGTAACTATGAAGAAAAAACACAATCATACAGCTTAAGACACAACGCTACATTTGGAGATACAAAACTTCAGTTTGGCGGACAATATGTTGAAAGTAACGGATTTGGTTCTGATCTATTTAACCCGTATGTTAAATACGACACGTCTATTAAAGGTGCATCGGCTTCGGTAGAACAAAGTTTATTTGACGGTGACTTGGTGGTTGATGCAGGATACAGATGGGATCAAAAACACATAAAAAACTCTACAGCGGCAAAATCGGAAGCTTTAGCTAATCCTGATGCAAACAACGGTGTAGATTTAGCACCAGCGTCAATCATCACAGTTGGTGCCGTTTATAACATCTTAGATACTCAAACTTTAAGTGCACGCTACTTTTACGGTGATCAAGGAGTATCTGGTGACTTTACCTTAGAGACGCAAGATGGAAGCAAACTCGATCCTGAAAAACAGACACGTTATGAGATCTCACTCGATTCAAAGTTTACCCGCTCATTTAACTCTCTTATTACCTATTTTGATACAAAAGTAGAAAATGAGAAACGTGCAACATCCAATACATACATCGTTGACGGTGATGAGTATTACTACTACACCCAAGTTGATTCACATACAAAAGGTCTTGAACTGACACTCAATGGAAAAATTGCCAAAACAACCAACTACAAGTTTTCATGGACAAAAATCCTCTCTAAAGAGACTCAAGATTTTGCAGGTGTAACGGATGAAGTCGGAGTTGTTGTACCCGAAGATACTTTTACTGCCCTGCTCTCACACAGATGGGAGGAGTACCTCTTTAACATTTCAGGCAAACAGGTGAGTGGCTATACAAGTTCTAAAAGCCCTATGGGACTCTCAAATGCCGACTTGGGTGACTATACACGTTTTGATGCCAATATTGTAAAAGAGTTCGATTATTACGGAGTACCTACTACTGCAAAATTTTACGGACGAAACCTTACAAACAACCATTACGCAACAAAATATACAACAGGGTATTACTTTGATCGAGGTCGTACACTCGGGTTAGAAGTAACTCTTAAATTTTAAACCGAAAAAATCCAACAAAAGGAAAACTTCAATGAATAAAACAGAAGAACAAAACAACTGTCATAGCGAGAGGGTTATCTCCTTTACGCAGCTAAATAACGAGATAAAAGAGAAACCTCAGCCCCGTTTCGGCGGTGATGAGATACGTGTTGTTGATGCAATGATTGACATCATATACCCAAGCGTACCTTTTCCTTCAAATAAGATTTTTAAAACATTAGGTGCTGAGTATATAAGAAAGATGGTAGAACACCATCACCATCTACTGCTAAAAACAAATCTTAAAACACTCTTCCCTCAACATCCCGAAGCGTTANGATGGTAGAACACCATCACCATCTACTGCTAAAAACAAATCTTAAAACACTCTTCCCTCAACATCCCGAAGCGTTAAAGCTAGTGATAGATAGAAGTGTAGACTTCTTTGTCGAAGCACTCGGAGGTGGAGCAGTCTTTACTTCTCAACATGGAGACCCTCATCTTAGACAGCGCCACTTTAAGATACCCATCAATGAAAACGACAGAGAGATTTGGTTGGCTATGTATAAAAAAACACTAAAAGAACTAAAGTTTCCAAAAGAGCATTTAGAGGAGTTTTGGAGCTGGATCGAACCCCTTTCAATCCGTATGATAAACCGTCGTACAAATACAAATGCGATCAAACGCCACCACTGGCATGAAGTAAAAAGAGAATTGCTACAGGGCAATGTATGAAACTGGGAATTTTTTTACTTACTGAAAACTATCATAAAACTCCTCACATAGCAATCTTAAATGACGTGGAACTAGCCGTTTATGTAGAATCTTTAGGGTTTGATGAAGTTTGGTTTGCAGAACACCATTTCAACTCTTTTAGCGTTATCCCTAATCCCTCATTAATGATGGCATATGTAGCGGCTAAGACCTCAAAGATCAGCATAGGAAGTGCAGCTTTTTTAGCCCCGTTTTACCAACCGCTTCGACTTGCAGAAGAGATATCTACACTTGATAACTTAAGCATGGGAAGGATAAATGCCGGTTTTGCCAAAGGGGGATTTGCACTTGATCTTAAAAACTTTCAGGCAAGTTCCGAGGAGCTTCGAGTGAGACTCTTTAACAACGTTAGAGAGATTGATGAAACACTCTATGAAAAAGAGGAGTTTTACCCAAAACCGATCCAGTCAAAAATCCCTTTTTATATCGCTACTTTTTCCTCTAAAGAGAGTATAGAGTTTGCAGCAAGAAACAACTATGGGCTTATGTTCTCCCAAGGCGCAACAATTGAAGAGTGTGAAGAAGCGGTTGCATACTATAAACAACTCTCAGGTCTAGAGCCGGAAGTGGTACTAATGCGTGTATTTTACACCTCACATAATGCAGTTGAAGCGTATGAGAATGCGGTTGTGGCAACTGATCACTTTGTAAAGTCGATGCGCTCTTTGAATGCTTTTAAAGAGCAGCCCAGCTTCAATCAAGCCAATTACACTGCCCTGCTCGATCAAAGATACCAGTTTTTCGATGCAAAAAAATTTATGAGTTGTGCCGTTGTCGGGAGTGTAGATGAGTGTAGAAAAGAGTTCTTGGATATCAAAAGGAGGATAAACAAATTGCATTTAGTTTTAAAACCTGCATCTGTTGATGCAAGAAGAATACGAAAAACTTTAAAACTCTTTCATGAAGAGATTCAACCATATATTAAATAAAAAATATTTTATTGTGACTAGCTTTCATCGGCATTTATATCCCTTCTAGAACTCTAAAAAGTGGTATAAAATTTGCTGAATTAAAAGTATGAAAAAAATACTATTTATACTTTTATTTACAGCAAGCCTCTTTTCTTCAGAGATTGAAGAGAATTATAAAACACTCAACAAAAAAATTGATCTCATTTCACCTCAACTGACGACAGAGGAGAAAGTCTCTTTATACTATCTTATCCTCTCAACACACGATAAGATAACATCGGCACTCAGCATTGATGAGACAAAAGTTAATTCACTCGAAGATATTCGCATCAAAACACTCAGCAACCTTTCAAATCTAAAAAACAAAATAGACAACACGCAACTGGGAGAGATCAAAGAACTTTACATACAGATCAATGAAGATGCGAAAAAACTGATTGAAACACAAAGCACTAAAAATGAAAAAATAGTTTATAAAGAGAAGATTGTATATAAAGATAAAATAGTAAACAAACAAAACTCTTGGAGCTATACGATCGCAGGTTCTATAATATCTTTAATTATAGGTTTTATCATCGCCTATATACTTAGTTCAAAAAACAGAACACCCCAAGAGGATAAAGAGAACCTTTTAGCTCAAGAGCTGGCAAAAGACAACCAAAAACTAGAGACCCGCATTTCTGAGCTTCAAAATTCTAACGATTCATACCTAACTGAGCTAGAGAATCAAAAAAACCAACTCAAAGCTGCAGAGAGTTCTTGGAGTAAAAAACTAGAAGAGCTACAGCAACAATACGATCAAGAAAAAAGAACACTTGAAATACAGATAGATGAACTAAATACTCAATGCCTAACACTTCAAGAAGATAAAAAAAGTATTGATAATGAGCTTTCGAGCTATAAAACACAAGTAGAATCTTTAGATCAAGATAACGCTGCATTTGATGAAAGGCTCATAAGTGTTCAGCATCAAAGTCAAGATATCAATTCCATCTTAGACACAATTGCCGATATTGCAGAACAAACTAACTTACTGGCACTCAATGCTGCCATTGAAGCTGCCCGTGCAGGTGAACATGGTCGCGGTTTTGCCGTAGTAGCTGATGAAGTAAGAAAATTAGCAGAGCGTACACAAAAGACTTTAAGTGAAGCAAAAGTGGAGATTTCAGCTGTTGTTGACGGCATCGCAAATCTTAAAACTTGACTTTAGGTAGTGTAATGTTGTAAAATTACACTATTAAAACAAGATACGCTTCTTATCTTAAATCTTTCTCACATAACAATCCCAAAAAATCAAGGTAGACTTTTCATGAGCGAAAACACTCAATCACAACCCCGTAAAACAAAAACAAATAACAAAACAACTAATTCAAAAAGAACACATACTCCTGTAAGCGGTTCTAGTGTTGAAGAGTTACGTACTAAAAGTATTGAAGACTTAGTAACACTCGCTACAGAACTTGGTGTTGAACATCCAAATGAACTTAAACGTCAGGATGTAATTTTTGAGATCTTAAAAGCACAAACTGCTCAAGGCGGATACATCTTATTTAGCGGTATCTTAGAGATTATGCAAGATGGATACGGTTTCATCCGTTCAATCGACAAATCATTTAACGAATCAATCAATGATGCATATGTATCGAATACACAAATTCGTCGTTTTGCATTAAGAAACGGAGACGTTGTAACCGGACAGGTTCGCCCTCCTAAAGATCAAGAAAGATACTACGCACTTATTAAAATAGAAGCTGTAAACTCACTTCCACCGGAAGAATCTAAAAAACGTCCACTATTTGACAACTTAACTCCTCTTTATCCACAAGAACAACTTAAACTAGAGTACAAAGAAAAAGGTTTCACTGGCCGTATGATGGATCTTTTTGCTCCTATCGGTAAAGGGCAAAGAAGCCTTATCGTTGCACCTCCAAGAAGCGGTAAAACAGAACTTTTAAAAGAGATTGCACACGGTATCACTGCAAATCATGCAGAAGTTGATCTAATGGTACTTCTTGTAGATGAGAGACCAGAAGAGGTAACAGATATGGAGCGTAGCGTTAAAGGTGAAGTATACAGCTCAACTTTCGATATGCCTGCGAAAAACCACGTTAAAGTTGCAGAGATGGTAATCGAAAAAGCAAAACGTCGCGTTGAGCTTGGTCGTGATGTTGTAATCCTTCTTGACTCTATCACTCGTCTTGCTCGTGCATACAATACTGTTACACCTTCAAGTGGTAAAGTACTTTCTGGTGGTGTGGATGCGAATGCACTTCACAAACCAAAAAGATTCTTCGGAGCTGCAAGAAACATCGAAAACGGCGGAAGTTTAACGATCGTTGCAACAGCCCTGATCGACACAGGTAGTAGAATGGATGAAGTTATCTTTGAAGAGTTCAAAGGTACTGGTAATAGTGAAGTTGTTCTTGATAGAAAAATTGCAGACAGACGTATCTTCCCGGCAATCGACATCCTTAAATCTGGTACTCGTAAAGATGATCTTCTTATCGGTAAAGATACTTTACAAAAAGTATTTATCCTTCGCCAAATGCTTCATAAACAAGATAATGAGGTTGAAGCTCTTAAATTTATCTATACTACAATGGGTAAAAAAGAGACAAATGCTGAGTTTTTAGAGAGTATGAATACAGATAAGTAAGGACAAACAGTATGAAAGTCGGTGTATTTGACAGTGGTATTGGTGGACTAACGGTTGTAAAATCGCTGCTTAAACACCAACTTTTTGAAGAGATCGTATACTATGGCGATACGGCTCGCGTCCCTTACGGTTCAAAAGATAAAAACACAATCATCCGTTACGGAATCGAAGCGGTTGAGATGTTTAAAAACTTTGAGCTCGATATGATTGTAGTTGCTTGTAACACTGTCAGTGCTTATGCTCTAAATGAGATGAACGAAACTGCATCTTGTCCCGTTATCGGTGTAGTTGAAGCGGGTGTACTTGCGTGTGCAAATATACTGGAAAATAAAGACGCAAACGTTTTAGTTCTGGGAACAAAAGCGACTGTAAATTCAAAAGCGTATGAAAACGGTTTAACAAATCTCTCCTATACAAACATCAACTCTCTTGCAACACCACTTTTTGTACCTATCGTTGAAGAGGAACTAAACAACAGTACGATTTTAGCCGAGACGATGAAACACTATTTTAAAGATGTTTCAACGCCTGATGCTTTGATCCTAGGCTGTACACACTTCCCTCTTATCGCAGATGAACTGCAAAACCATTTCGGTGAGAATACGAAACTTATCCATTCAGGTGATGCGATCGTAGAGTACCTAAGCAACAGATTTGATCTAAGCAAAAAATATCCTGAGCCGACACTCAAATTTTTTGCATCGGAAAACCCTGAAGCACTTAGAAAAATTGCAAATAAATGGCTGGAACTATGAAAAGAGTCTCTCTCTTTGGTTACGGTGTAACCACAAAACCCTTAGGGCTGCAAATAAAAAATTCTATCTTTTACGACGATAATGTAAAAGAGCCTTACTTTGATGAGGAAAAACGCCTCATCCGCCCATCAAGCGAGTTTAATCCCGACTTTTCAGATCTAGAGATCCCATCACCGGGAATGCCTCCACACCATCCGATGATACAGAGTGCAAAAAATCTTATCAGCGAGTATGATTACTTCAAAGATGTGATGAACCTAAAAATCTGGATCAGCGGTACAAACGGTAAAACGACTACAACACAGATGACACAGCATCTTTTAGAAGACAAAAAAAGTGTAGCTGGCGGAAACATCGGTACACCGCTTGGCTCGCTTGATCCAAAAGCTCCGATCTGGATTTTAGAGACTAGTTCATTTACAATCCACTATACAAATGAAGCTGCTCCAAATATCTACGTACTTTTACCTCTGAGCCCCGATCATCTCTCTTGGCACGGAAGCATGCAAGAATACATCGATGCAAAACTCAAGCCTCTAAAAATGATGAAAAAAGGCTCTACGGCTATTATCCCGGAAGCTTATAAAGAGTACGCAAGTGCGGCAAATATCATCACATATAAAGACGAAGCCGATCTGGCTGAGAAATTCGGCATAGATAAAGAGAGAGTAAACTTCAAAGGGGCATTCTTAATGGATGCTCTTTTGGCAATGGCAGTTGATAAAGTTCTTTTTGACCGCATAGAGTATGACAAGATCAACTCATTTGTACTCGATCCACACCGTCAAGAGGAGTTTTACGATGCCCATAAACGCCTTTGGGTGAACGATACAAAAGCAACAAATTTAGATGCTACGATCGCAGCCGTAAAACGTTATGAAGATAAGTTTATTCACCTCATTTTAGGCGGTGATGACAAAGGTGTAGATCTAAGTGAACTTTTTGAGTTTTTACAGGGAAAAAATCTTAAAGTTTATGCAATCGGTTCAAACAAAGATAAACTCATCACACTGGCAGATAAGTACCAAATTCAAGCCCATAAATGCAAAGACTTGGTAGATGCAGTAAGTGCAATAGATCAAGCACTGCAAAAGGATCAAGTAGCCCTGCTTTCCCCCGCTGCAGCGAGTTTAGACGAGTTTCAATCATACGCTCATAGAGGGAATCTATTTAAAGAGAGTGTAGCAAAACTATAGCTCTTTAATAATCTTCTTTTAACACTTTAAATGCTAAAATCTCTCTATCTATAAAAGCGGAGAAAAGTGTGAAAGAAACATCTGAAGTATTAGCGAGAAAATATCGTCCAAAGAACTTTGACGAGCTTATCGGACAAGACACGATTGCCCAAACTCTTTCACTCGCACTCGATTCAAATCGTCTTTCACACGCTTACCTTTTCTCAGGTCTAAGAGGAAGCGGTAAAACTTCAACTGCGCGTATCTTTGCAAAAGCGCTTATTTGTGAGCAAGGTGTCTCACACCACCCTTGCGGCAACTGTGAAAACTGTACTATGGCTATTGAAAACCGTCATATGGACATCATTGAGATGGATGGGGCTTCAAGCCGTAAGATTGACGATATCCGTGACCTGATTGAGCAGACAAAATACCGCCCTGCCGTAGCACGTTACAAGATCTTCATTATCGATGAAGTGCATATGCTCACAAAAGAGGCGTTTAATGCCCTGCTAAAAACTCTTGAAGAGCCGCCTGAATATGTGAAGTTTATCTTGGCTACTACTGATCCGCTGAAACTTCCGGCAACTATCTTAAGCCGTACACAGCATTTCCGTTTTAAAAGCATTGCGACAAACAAAATAGTAGAGCACCTCGTACATATCTTGAACTTAGAGGAAATTGCGTATGAGCATGATGCGTTAGAGATCCTAGCCCGCAGTGGTAGCGGTTCACTTCGTGATACGTTGACACTTCTTGATCAAGCTATTATCTACTCTAAAAACCATGTAGATATCCCAACCGTAACAGATATGCTAGGGCTTGTTGATCCACAGTTTATAGCAGATCTTTTCAATGCTGTTTTTACAAAGAACTATGCAAAACTAGTAGAGCTTACAAAAGTTCTTGAGGATTATGACAGTGAGATGGTTGTTGATGAGCTGATCGCATACCTCAAAGAGAAGATGTACAACCACGATGCACTTTTCTCAACACTTGTACTTGACAGATTTTTTAGAATTTTAAGTGAATCAAAATACCTCTTTAGCATAAATGCAGACGGTTCATTTGTTCTTTCTATGATCTTCTTTAAGATGATCGAAGCGTTAAAAATCCAAGAGATCGATCAGATGATCGAATCATTTGAAAAAGAGGTTCCAAAAGAGAACCTTTCTGTTGCTAAGATCAAGGTACAAAGCACTACACCAGAGATGGCTGCACAAGTACAAGAGACACAACCCCACACACCAGAAACAGTTCAAGCTCCACAACAGGAGATTCAAGAACCAGAAGCTGTACAAGAGGAAGTAGTAGAGGAGCCAACACCTGTAACTGCCGTAGTAAATCCGCATCAAGCACAGTTTGATATGCTTGTAGACTCAATTGCCGATCGTAATTATGAGTTGGGAGAGTGTTTCAAAAACAACATCACTTTTATCTCGTTTGAGAATAATTTACTTACTTGGGAGAGTTGTGCAAGTGAAGAGTGTAAAAAACTTCTCAAGCATGGATACTCTGTGATCAAACAGCTTGTACGTGAAACCTTTGGTTTTGAAACTCAAATCAAGGGGATAGCCTGCAGCAAACCGCTAGAGGAAATTAAAGAGGAAACTGTACCTCAGGTTCAAGAAACTCCTAAACCACAAGAGGAAGCTCCTCGCCAAGAGTTCCAAGCTCCTCCTGCACAGCAACAAGCTATGCAAACTCCGCCGCAAATGCAAGAAGCTCCCCAAAGCGGTTCAACGACTGCAGATATTGAGATGGGTGGGAGTGCAAGCTGTGTAACAAACTGTGATGAGCCTTCACGCCAAGATGAAGTAAACGGTACAGATATTACACAAGAGCCGATGGTACAAAAAGCGATAGAACTTTTTGAAGCGAAGAAAGTGACTATTCAGTCGAAGATATAATTTAATTTTAAATTTGTTTATTTACTAATATTTATCTTTAAATGTGTTAGTTTTTCTTCAAATTCTGTCGTTTTTTCAGCTAATAATTCAAGTTTTGGTTGAAAAAGTTCTAACCATTTTGTACCATCAATATCACCACTCTTATATTGTTCCTTATAGGCATTCTTAATATCATTTAAACTATTTCTTATTTTTAAAATTTCATCATATTGCTTTTTTAGTTCAGGAAAGTACATATTAATTAACATAGTCAGTCTTTGAGGTTCATAATCTTTTTTTTCACCCCATTCAATTATTAGGTCAAGGGCTTGATTAAAAGTCAATTCCCCCTCCATTACCATTCTATATGGAAGTTGATGAGATATAAGAGTATTAAAATATTTATTAGAAACTATGTAGAGTTCCTCTAGTTTTTCTCTTATTAATATTTCTTGTCTAATTTTATCATCATATTCAAACTGGCTTTTAAAGCGTTTATCATGTGCTTTATTTGTATACCATGTTCCAAGTAATGTAAATGCAGAACCAATAAATACTCCCGCCAATGTCCATACTTGAACAGGAAGAGAATTTAATATTTCCAAGTTTTCCATTTACTTATTTCTTCTTATAAAGTCTTTTCACAAGATTTTTAAGTAGCAGAGAGATCTTTAAGAACTCCAGATTATGCTGTATCTCTAAGTGAGCATCGTAGTTTTTGTCATTTAGCTCTTCAAGATATTTGATAAGAGCATTGATATCTTTGTCAAGTTTAAAAACAAACTTTTTCAGTATATAGTAACTCACCACATACAAAATAAATACAAGTTCAAAGTATGAGAACCAAAAATCCGGTGGCAGTTTTGTATCTACAAGCGTGTATTTTAAAATAAGACCGATAATAATAAATATCGCACTTACAATGATAAAGAAGTGCATATAAATTCTGTTTTTGATAGTTAACATAGTTTGTAACCCACTCCGCGAACGGTTTGGATATAGTCTTTTGTTTTATCCGGGTCTATCTTCTCTTTGAGTCTGTTGATCGCAACGTTGACTGTTTTGTACTGATAGTTTTGAGAATCCTGCCATACGTTTTCAAGAAGATAATCTCGATCAAGTACGCTGTTTTTGTTTGTAATAAACTCACACAGAAGGTCAAACTCCAGTTTTGTAACCTCAACGTTTTTCCCGTCAACTTTTAGCTCTCTCGTACTCTTATCAAGAACCATATCTCTGTACGATAGTTTCCCTTCAGAGACTTTTTTCGATGTACGTTTGAGGATTGATTTTACACGTAAAAGCAACTCTTTCATGTTAAAAGGTTTTGTCAGGTAGTCATCCCCACCGCGAACAAATCCCTCTTCCACATCTTCATCTTTATCTTTTGCACTTAAAAAGATTACAGGCACGTCTATACCGTCATTTCGAAGCTCTGAAACAAATTCACTCCCCTCAACTCCGGGAAGATTTCTATCCATGATTAAAAGATCGATCTCCTCCTCTTCAAGGATCTGAACAACAGTTTTTGTATTTAAAAACCCTATAGTCTCATACCCCTCTTTTTGCAGAGTATACTCTAAGAGTTCTAGTAAATCTTCTTCATCTTCTACGATAACGATATTTGCAGACATCCCTACTCCTCTATCCATGCATCTGTTTTGATCACATTGCCGTTGTCAAAAACTTTCAGTTTGAAAGCCTCTGTACATCTCCCCTCATTTAGATCCATGATCGCAATTTGTAAAATCTTTTTACACTTTTTCGGTATATCGAAATGCCCTTTTAAACCTGTTAAGAACTGCTTTAGAGGTTGTTTTGCATCCATTCCGATCACATTGTCACGACACCCTGTTAATCCCATATCTGTCATATACGCAGTATTGCTTACAATTTGAAAGTCATCACTGCTCACATGAGTATGTGTGCCAATTATACCACTAACTTTCCCTGCAAGCAACATAAGCATCGCTCTTTTTTCACTTGTAGCTTCTGCATGAAAGTCTAGAAAAATATTTTTCACACCTTCATTATGGAGCTCTTCAACTCTCTTTTGTGCACAACGGAAAGCATTATCAACATACGGCATACCATAGTGCCCCATAATATTGAGTACTGCAAGTTTCTCTCCACTTACATCATACACTCCGCATCCTGTCCCTACAACACCTTCTGGGTAGTTATCTGGACGAAGCAGATTATCTTCTTCAAGCAGAGGGAGAATATCTTTTTTATCCCAGGTATGGTTTCCGCCCGTCATAACATCTACACCGTAAGAGAATAACTCTCCGCAATTTTTAGTCGTAAGTCCAAACCCGTGTGAAGCGTTCTCATAGTTTGCAATTACAAAATCAACACCGTATTCCTCTTTAATTTTGGGCAGGTGTTTTTGAATCATCTCTCGCCCCGGACGTCCGATGATATCTCCGATAAATGCTATTTTCATTTCTATAATACCTTTGGTTTATTGTTTCTTAGATAAAAGAGTGTCGCTTTAATTATGTCATCATCATCTTTAGAATCAGACTTGATCGTCTCTTTAGAATCGTTCAAATACGTAAATGTAATGTTTTGCCCATAGTTTGAGATAGTTTTGATCTTTTTCTCTAAGGCTAAAAGTTTAATAACCATCAACTCTATAAACTGTTTTGTAGGGATATCCAACTCTCCAAATCTATCTATGAGCTCCTCTTCGATCTCATAAATCTCAACAGCCTCTTCACACTGCGACAAACGTCTGTAGATATCAAGACGAAGTCTATCTTCTTGAACGATATCTTCTGATAGATATGCAGAGATTGCAAGTTTGATATCCACTTTCATTTTCTTATCGTCAACTGTATTACTCAGCTCCTTGATCGCATCTTCCAACATTCTAAGATACAGAGAGTATCCGATATTTTTAATGTGTCCGCTTTGTGCATCACCCACTAAGTTTCCGCCACCGCGTATCTCTAAATCGTGGTGAGCCAGAACTGAACCGCTTCCCAAGAACGAGTTAGACTCCAGTGCTAAAAGACGTTTTTTTGCTTCATCTGTCAGGTTCTCTTTGTTCTCTACGATAAAGTAAGCAAACCCTTCGATATGTCCACGTCCTACACGTCCGCGAAGCTGATGCAGATCTGCTATACCGAAACGATCGGCACCGTCAACAATGATAGTGTTTACTCTAGGCATATGGATACCACTTTCAATGATCGAAGTGGCGATCATCATATCGTACTCACCCGCTTCAAATTTAAGCAGCTCTTTTTCAGTCTGGGCTGCCGAGATTTTTGAGTGCAACATTAAGACTCTAAGATCAGGTAATATCGCTTTGATCTCACCCATCTTAATAGGCATATGATCAATCGAGTTGTGTACATAAAATACTTGCCCGCCGCGGCGAAGCTCACGCAGGATCACCTCTTTGATCAGCTTCTCATCATACTCTTTTACAAAGGTACGTACCCCTTGACGCTCACTAGGCGGTGTTAAAAGCTGACTCATAGTCTTGATCGAGCTTAGTGCTTGGTTAAGTGACCTCGGAATCGGAGTTGCCGACATAGAGAGCATATGAACATTATGGTACAACTCTTTTATCTTCTCTTTTTGTTTTACACCGAACTTGTGTTCCTCATCTACGATCACCACACCCAGGTTTTTAAACTCTAAACCAAAGAGTGCATGTGTTCCTACAACACAGTCAAGGTCACCGTTAGCAAGCGCTTTGATAATGTTGTTCTTATCTTTTGTAGATACAAAACGGTCAAGCTTTGCGTAACGGATTCCAAGATCATGGAAACGCTCATCCAAACTTCTAAAGTGTTGCGAAGAGAGCAGCGTTGTCGGAACGATAAAAGCAGACTGAAATCCAGACTTGTATGCAGCAAAGATAGTATTGAGCGCTACTTCCGTTTTTCCAAAACCGACATCCCCGCTTAAAAGTCTGTCCATAATTTTGCCGCTCGACATCTGTGAGATGATCTCGTTGATCGATTGTGTTTGATCATCCGTATAGTCAAACCCGCTGAGTGCTTGAAACTCTTTTAACGTTTTTTGCTCAACTGAGATTTTCGGTGCTTTGATAAGCGCACGAGCTGCAGCAATATTTACAATCTGCCCTGCAATCTCTAGTAGGCGTTTACGAACTTTCTCTTTGAGTTTTCCGAAACTTCCTTTACCGAGACGATCAAGAACCGGTACACCCCCGCCGCTTGCAATGTAGCGGTCAATGTAATCCAAGTTCTCAACAGGTAAAAGGATCTTGTCATCACCCACATATTTGATGACGACAAAATCTTTTACACCGCCGAGGATTTCGGCTTGTTCGATCTTTTCAAAGATACCCACACCGTACTCTTCATGAACGACATAGTCACCCGCTTTAAGATCGTCAAGCAGGATTGAGCTTTTACGGCGTCGGCGTTTTTTATCCGGTTTATTAAGAGATATTACCACCTCATCGGGTGTAATAACATTTAAGATATACGGTGCTTCAACGATGTTTATATTTGTAGTGTCGTAAATACCCGCTTGCTTTATCGTCGCAGTATTTGCGGCAATAATTGTGATCTTTTTATCTTTATGTACTTTTAGAAGTTGTGCTACATCGGCAACTACCAACTCTTTAATATCATCATTCTCTTCTAAGAGCTCTAACTCAAAACATGCTCTGGAGATAGTCGGATTGTTGATCCCGTAGGCATCTTTAAGCAGATCATCTAAATTACGGGAGAGTTTTACTTTTTTATTCTCCAAAAAGTTCTCGGCCATATCATCCAAATGCCAAAAACCAAGAGAAGCAATATCACGGGAGAGTGCATCGTATTCGCTGTTTTCAATCTTCTCGTTTAACTCATTATATCTCTGTTCATCAAGTGCAAAGAAAGCACTGCTTACCTCTATAGAGTCTAACTCTTCCCCCATAGTTCTTTGGGTATCTAGGTCAAACTCTTTTATCTGCTCTATTTCAACATCAAAAAGGGAAATCCTGATTGGATTACTTGTAGATGGTATGAATATATCGAGGATATCTCCACGATGAGAGATCTCCCCTTCAACCTGAACCATATCTACATAGGTATACCCCCAATGCAGCATAGTCTCTTTAAATGAACTTAGATCTATCTCAGCGCCAAACTCAAGTGTTAAAGAGTCGAGGTATTGCGCTTTAGGAAGCTCAAAAAGTAAAGTTTTAAGTGGAGAGATAACAAGAGGCTTTTTTTTCGCACTGTGATAGAGTCGCAGCTTGTTTAAAAGCTCTTGTAACTCCTCTTTGTAAGAGCGCAGATCATCACCACGCGAGGCACGAAAGTCCGGTAATACCAAAACATCTTGATTAAAGAACTTTGCTACGCTTTCTAGCTCATGTGATTCTTTAAGATCTTCACAGAGTAAAACTTCTAAATCACCTTTAGAAGTTTTAAAGTAGTTATATAGTTGCGTCATTTTTTATGATCGAGTTACCTTCAAAAATTCCCTTAGCTTCAATCACTAATTCACTTGATTTGATCTCACCGCTTACATGTCCTGCAGCTTTAATCTCAACTCTTTGTGCATCGATTGTGCCTTCAACAAACCCTTGAACAACTAGTCTCTCTGTAACTATTTCACCTTTTATGTGACCGTTTTTCCCAACATTTACTTCTTTTGTTGAGTTTATGTTACCTTCTAATATACCATCTATGTAGAGGTTGCAAGAGAGTTCTAACTCCCCTTTTATTTTTGCACCAGTTGTGATGATGGTTGTGTTAGAATCGGTTGATATGTTATCCGGGACGTCGCTGTTATTAAAGATTGCCATGGAACTTTTTTCTCCTTATCAAAAATTTCGTTATAGTTTTTTTGTGTCCATTTTATAAAATAATATGGATTTAAAACTCTGTGTATAAAACGTATCTCGTAATGTAGATGGGGACCGTTACTCATACCTGAGTTACCAGTATAGCCGATTAACTGCCCTTTTTTTACAAATTGACCGGATTTTATCACAATTTTATTTAAATGTCCGAAGTAAGACTTAAATCCGTACACATGTTCAAGTATGATAAGATTTCCGTATCCGCTGCTTTTGTGCATTCCGGCCCACTCTACAACTCCGTCTGCAGTTGCATATATAGCAGTATTCATAGGTGCTTTTAGATCAGTCCCCCTGTGGAACTCTTGTCTGTTTAGAGTCGGGTGGATTCTATAACCATACTTACTCGTAATCCCTTTGTACTCAATCGGTGAGCCGCTAGGGAGAAGATTTAAAAGTGTCAAACGTTGTGATGAGCTGAGTTTTGCCAAACTTACACGCTCTTCCAAACTCTCTTCATTGATTGGTTTAAGACCTATCATCTGCTCAATCTCAGTAAGGGAATCAGACAGCTCTTCCAGCTCCTGCTTTTTCACCAATAACGACTTTTGCGTCTCTTGCATACTAGATAAAAGTTTCGAATTTTGCCCTTCTAACTCTTGATATGCCTTTTCTATTCCATCTTTTTTCATCTGCATCGAATCAACAGCATCATTTAAATATAAGATTGTAGCTACTGCAATCATTGCCAATGTCAGTAAAAAAATCGCTGCATAATACAACGCTTTTTTTACAAACTTATGTAGATTGAATTGTCGTACACCGTTATCGTCATGGATCGTTATGGTAAAATGTTTATTCACGATACACCTTTAAAAATGCCTCCACTACACTAAATGAACCAAATACAAGATATGAACGTTCACTCTCAAGTGTTTCAAATTTTTTATATGGGATTGTAAAAGTTTTTAAGACAGCTTCTATTTTCTCTTTTTCTTCGATTCTTTGGTCATCTACATCGATGATCAAAACCTCATTTATTATAGGCTTTAAAATCTCTAAAATTTTCTTGTAATCTTTATCTTTGTAGCTATTATACACTAAAGTATATTTTGAACCTTTTAAACTTTTTGCAATAGATTCCGCAGCTAACGCATTATGTCCTACATCAACCAAGATATTATCCGCTAAGCGTGTCAGCCTTCCAAAAAGTTTTGCGTTTTTAAAGTGCTTTACATCATACTCGACACCCAACTCTTTTAACGCAGCGATACTTAGTGACAGATTGTCAACAAGATATGGAGCCAGAGTGTTTTCATCAGCTATTAGAGCAATTTTTTCTTTATCTTCCTGCCCAATATACTCTTCAACTTTTTTCACCTCAAAGCAGTTCTCATATGCGAGTTCATCTGCAACATCGTACACCTCAGGATGTTTCTGTTTTGCCAAAATAGCTTTTGTCTGTACAGCTTGTAGTTTCGTTGTAGCGATAGAGTTTATAGTATCTCCCAAAAAGGCTTCATGGTCTTTGTCTATAGGTGTCACAAGTGTTAAGATATTTGGAAATACAGCCGTAGCATCATGCTCACCCCCAAGACCCGCTTCAAGAACCAGATACTCACAATCTGATGCAGCTAAAAGTGCAAGAAACGTCGTATATTCAAAATAACTCAGGTTATCTATAAACTCTTTGTCCAGAAGTTTTTGGAGCTTTATGTGAAGTGAATCTAAATACTCGTCACTGATATCTTGCCCGTTAATCCAGATACGTTCATTAAACTTTAAAATATGGGGAGAGGTGTAATGAAGTACATTTTTACCGCTCTTATATAAAGCAGTAGCTAAAAAACGTCCTGTTGTCCCTTTGCCGTTTGTACCTATTAGATGTATTATCTTGGGAATTTTTATCTGCTCTTTTATGGACTCATAAGCACGCGGCATACGCGTGTAGTCTATCTCTGTATAATAAAGCGGCTTTGATTCTAAAAACTGTTGTAACACTATTTTTTTGACTCCACTCTATCTCGTCCGTTTTTCTTAGCAAGATAGAGAAACTTATCTGCATCATTGATCGTATCTTTTAAAGAGACATAATCTTTTCTCTCCGCTGCACCGGCACTCACCGTTACATCTATACGCTCACCCTTGTACATAAACTTTGAACGCTCAACATGTTCACGTACTTTATTGGCAAAGATTACACTCCCCTCTAGATCAGTATCACCTAAGATAGCCATAAACTCTTCACCGCCGTAACGCCCTATGATATCTACGTTTCTACACTCTTTTTTGAGTATTTTTCCAAATGCGCCAAGTACTGCATCACCAGCTTCATGCCCAAAGTTATCGTTTACCTGTTTAAAGTGGTCAAGGTCAAACATTACAATACTGAAATTTCTCTCATACCTTTTAAACTCACCCTCTTTAAGCTCCAAGAACTCATCTAAAGCCCGTTTATTATAGAGTTTTGTTAAATAATCCTCTTTCGATTCTTTTTTTACATCTTCAAGTTCTTGTTCAAGCTCTTTTATCTTTACACTCATCAAGTTCACATCTTTATTGTGTGATTTGAGATCATTACTCAGTGCAGCCGTATTTTTCTCTAAAGCAACAGCAATGGTAAAAAGTTTTTTATGTGCGAGTGTAAAGTTGGTAATCGACTTTTCATTGTAAGACTCTAACTCTTTTTTAATCGATTGAATCTCTACGTTGGAGTTGTCCGATTTCTCTATCATGTCGATTAAACGGATAGAGAGTTTATCCAGTACTCCGTCAATTGACTCGATCATCTCTTTCACACTTTTTTTATCAAGCGAAATTCTTAGAGCGATTGCAGATTTGATCTCCGCTGCGATATCATTATTTTCTAAAAGTGCAGGATTATTTCTGATCCTGTTACTAAGTCCAGCTATCGTTTCATTAACACTTGAAGCGATAGAGGGGACGAATGATGCAACGAGAAATTTAGAAATTTTTTCCAAATCAACTTCATTATCTTTTATGCTGACATCTAGCTCTTTTAAACTCTCAATAGATTTTTTCAGATCTGTAGTATCAAGTTCTCCGAGATATTTTAGTTTTTGTAAAAAAGTATCGTCATAAGTTGTGATAAAGTTCACCCAACGTTGTCTGTAGTTATCAAGCTGTTCAGGTTTTGGAGCGTTTTCCATCATATCGATTGTTTTACGTGCCAGTTCGGCAGCTTCTTTATTGTGTAAAACCTCAATAACTTGTAAAATTCTTTTTGTCAGGTGTATTTGTGCTTCTAAAGTGTCTGAACATAAACTCTGGTTCGTTCGATTTAGCTTAGAGACTAGAAATCTTACAAACTCATGCATCGTATTGATACGATAATTTTGAAGATCTTTTTGCAGTTCCTTATTAAGCATCTCTTTATATCTTGTAAGGTGATGACAATCTTCAATACTCATATTTGCTATTTTTGCTTCTTTACAAAAAGCCTCAGCATAAAAATCCGGAGTAAGTAACTTACCTTCAGATTTTAAACGCTTAATCGTGTTGTTTATGATTGTTTGTATCGTCATGACTACTCCCTACTTTTACGAGATCCCTCTGCGGAAACTTTTGCAATAAAGCCGTTAATAGCTTTTGATGCACTCAATTTAATGGCGTTAAATCTCTCTTGGTCCGTAATGATTGCATTTGGTTCAACGCTAAAGTCATATGTACCGTGTGAAGAGTATGTTTTTCTTTGATTTTGAGTCTCTCTTGTTATAAAGAGTTTGACAGTTGCGCGATAAGCAATAACATAACCGTCACTGTTGTACTGAATCGGAGTGTATGTAGGTGCAGACATTCTGATATCTAAATGGGAATCGGCATACTTTCTATCGACTAAAGATGCATGAAACACTGAAACTATAGCAGCATCTACGGCATCTTTAATAACCACGGTATTTTCCGGATCTACCATTGAGATCTGTACACTCGTAGAGATTTTCTCTCCCGTAACACTGCGGGAGAATTTTGAGCTAGGTTTGTATCCACAACTATTAAAGCCCAGAACCAACAGCGCTAATACACTCAAATAGAGCAGATACTTTCTCAAACCCTAACCTTTTATTACAATATTAACAAGCTTGTTAGGAACAACGATCTCTTTTACGATCTCTTTATCCTCAAGCCATTTAGCAACTACCTCTTTCGCAGCTACCAGTATATCTTCTTTAGTTGCATCTTTTGCAACTTCAATCTCTCCACGGTTTTTACCGTTTACAGATACACCTAAAGTGATAGAGTCTTCAACAAATACCTCTTCAAGTATTGTTTGTTTGTTCAGGTTTTTAAGTCCGAAATATTTCTCACTTAACTCCCAACAAGTGTGAGGGATTACAGGCTCTAAAATAGATGTAAAGATCCAGTAAGCTTCAGTCCAAACATCAGAGTTTTCTTGTGCGTTAAGTGCATTCATAGCTTCCATAACACCTGCAATCATAGTGTTGAAAGTATATCTTTCGTTATATACGTCTTCTGAACGTTGAAGTGCTTCATACACTTTTTTACGAGCAAATTTTTCCTCTTTAGAAAGAGTTGCGTGATCGATTGACGGAATAGTATCAGTCGCTACTACATTTACAGATCTTTCAAAGAAACGTTTGATAAATCTAAATGCACCCTCAACACCGCTGTCATTCCACTCCAACTCTTGTGTCGGCGGAGCTGCGAACAGGATGAAAAGTCTTGCAGTATCTGCACCGTATTTTGCGATCAGCTCATCAGGATCTACAGTGTTACCTTTAGATTTTGACATCTTCGCACCGTCTTTAAGAACCATCCCTTGAGTAAGAAGTCTGTCAAAAGGTTCATCAAAATCGACATATCCAAGGTCACGGAATACTTTTGTAAAAAATCTTGCATATAAAAGGTGTAAAATAGCGTGCTCGATACCACCGATGTAGTGATCTACTCCCATCCAGTACTTGATCTGCTCTGCCGAGAATGCTTCATCCTCCCAATTTAACTCTGATGCACAGAAACGTAAGAAGTACCAGCTAGACTCAACGAAAGTATCCATCGTATCTGTTTCGCGAACTGCGTCTTTTCCACATTTTGGACATTTACAGTGTTTCCAGGTTGGATGCTTTTCAAGTGGGTTACCCTCACCCGTGATCTCAACATCTTCAGGAAGTGCTACAGGAAGGTTAGCTTTGTCTTCCATAACAAGGCCGCAATCATCACAGTGGATGAATGGAATCGGAGCACCCCAGTAGCGCTGACGTGAAACACCCCAGTCTTTTAACTTGTAGTTTGTTGTCTTTTTACCGATATTTTTTGCTTCAAAATGCTCAATGATTTTTGTCTGAGACTCTTTTGAATTCATACCGTCAAACTCTGCAGAGTTAAACAGCTCACCCACTTCAGTGAATGCTTTTTTATCAAGCTCTAATTCACCCTCAAAAGGCTTAATTACAGGATTGATTTCAAGATCGTATTTTGTAGCAAACTCGTAGTCGCGATCATCGTGAGCAGGTACTGCCATTACCGCACCTGAACCGTAATCCATTAAAACAAAGTTTGCAATCCATACAGGAATTTTCTTTCCTGTTAACGGATGGATTACGTTTAGGTCTAATGAAAGACCCGCTTTCTCTTTTTGTCTGTCGATGTTTGAAGCATTGATCATCTCTTCGATCGCAGCAATTTTCTCATCGCTTAAAAGTTTGTTCTCGATCATATATGAAACGATTTTATGCTCAGGAGCAAGAGCTGTGTAGCTTACACCGTAGATAGTATCTGGACGAGTTGTAAAAACATCAAAGCTCTCAAAGTTACCGTCTAGTTTTGCTTTTGAATCCTCGTCGAAGAAAAGGTCAAATGCTAAACCGTTAGATTTTCCGATCCAGTTTTCCTGCATAGTAAGCACTTGTTTCGGCCAACCGCCTTCAAGTTTTTTGAGATCTTTTAAAAGCTCATCTGCATAAGCCGTGATCTTAAAGTAGTACTGGTTCATATCTTTTTTAACGATCGGAGTATCACATCTCCAACAACAACCATCAACTACCTGCTCGTTTGCAAGAACAGTTTGGTCATGCGGACACCAATTAAGCATCCCTTTTTCACGGTATAGTAAACCTTTTTCGTACATATCGATAATGAACGCTTGTTCAAACTTCGTATAAAGCTCATCTGAAGTTGCAAGTTCACGTTTTTTAGAAAATGAAAAACCGAGTGAATAAAACTCGTTTTTCATATAATCAATATTATCATACGTCCAAGTTTTCGGATTTGCATTGTTTTTAATTGCAGCATTTTCAGCCGGCATACCGAAACTGTCAAATCCGATTGGGTGAAGAACATTTTTACCTTGCTGTCTATGATATCTAGCAAAAGCATCACTAATTGAGTAGTTTCTTACGTGCCCCATATGAAGTCTTCCACTAGGGAACGGGAACATCGAAAGAATATATTTTTTCTCTTTCGTAAAATCTTCACTCGGCTCGAAACTATTGTTCTCTCTCCAATAGTTTTGCCATTTTTGCTCAATACTTTTAGCGTTGTATTCCAATTAAAATTCTCCTAATATTCTTCGTGTGTTTTG
Source organism: Sulfurimonas sp. hsl 1-7 (assembly GCF_030577135.1). Taxonomy (NCBI): domain Bacteria; kingdom Pseudomonadati; phylum Campylobacterota; class Epsilonproteobacteria; order Campylobacterales; family Sulfurimonadaceae; genus Sulfurimonas; species Sulfurimonas microaerophilic. The sequence goes on from NZ_JAUIRR010000004.1 coordinate 95,853, forward strand.
GAACTCTCAATATACACAAGTCCCATAGAAAATACATTTGCTATTAATGCACCGATTGCAAGTGCTATAGCCCATGTGTCATCACCAACAATTACTAAAAATATAAATGCCGGTATAAGGTGTAAGTCAGCTACTAATGAAGATGCAAGAAGCTCTGCAGAAAGTAGATTTCTAACTCCGATTTTTAAAATTGTTGAAACAAGATTTAAACTTGCTGCAATAAACAGTGAAACTGCAGTATTCTCATATAAGAACCCTGCAATTGACGTTAAACTCATTAACGAAAAAAATACGTATACTACTTTACCCCAATCCATCTCTCAAATCTCCTTTTTACATTACACCAGATTCAAACTGCTCACGCATTCTGTTTTTCTCAGCTTCTCTTTTTGCTTTTTGCGCCAACTTCTCATGATAGTTTTGAACGCTAAATCCAAACCACATCAATACCGGAGAAGCAACAAAGATAGATGAGTATGTACCTACAATTATACCTACTAATAACGTAAATGCAAATGGGTGAATAATCTCACCGCCAAATAAGAAAAGAGTAAGTACAACAAAGAAAGTCGTAAGTGATGTTAATGTTGTACGTGCCAATGTTCTTGTAACAGATTCATTAATGATCTCTGCAAGAACAGTTTTCTTACTTGTTTCTATCCCTTCACGAATACGGTCAAATACAATGATAGTATCGTTGAGCGAGTATCCAAGAAGTGTCAGAAGTGCTGCTAAAACGTCAAGGTTTACATCGATTCCCGACAAACTCACAGCTCCCAGAGCGATAGAGACATCATGAATAAGTGCAAAGATAGAAGCAACCGCAAAACGCCACTCAAATCTAAATGCTACATAAACAAGGATCCCGGCAATAGCAAGAAGCATCGCCATGACCCCTTTTTCTCTTAGTTCATTTCCAACTTTAGGTCCAACAATGTCAACACGACGAACTTCAAAGTTTCCAGTCCCTTTTAGAGCTTCGCGAGTAAGGTCACCGATATCAGTTGTCACACTTCCCGTTGTAGTTTTCAGGCGGATTACAACCTCATCTGGTGAACCAAACTCCGTAATAGAAGCATTAGCAAACACCTCATTGCCTTCAAGCTTTTGACGCATATCATCAATAGGTGCTGTTGTGTCGTATTTTACCTGTACAATTGTACCGCCGGCAAAATCAACACCGTAATTTAACCCTTTTGTAGCAAGAAGTGCATACGAAGCTAAAATTAATACTATTGAGATAATTGCGGCAATTTTTGATTTGCCCATAAAGTTAAATGGTCTTGTATATTTAAAAAATTCCATATTATGCCTTTATCCCAAACCAAAACTTATAGTTTTTGCTTTTCATCATTTTACTCTCTAACATCTGATAGATTCCGTGCGTACCTAAAATAGCAGTAAGCATAGAAGCTAAAATACCGATACTCATAGTAATTGCAAAACCTTTTATAGCACCCGTTCCGTATGCATATAAAACAACCGAAGCGATAAGCGTCGTGATGTTTGCATCTAAGATAGCACTCATAGCGTTTGCATAACCCTCTTCTATCGCTTTGTGCATAGATTTACCCTCACGGATAAGTTCACGGATACGCTCAGAGATAATAACGTTGGCATCAACCGCCATACCGACAGTTAAAACGATACCAGCCATACCAGGAAGTGTCAATGTCGCACCAAAGAGACTCATTACCGCTAAAAGCAAAAAGAGGTTTGCAATAAGTGCAATATTTGCAATAACACCTGCCCCACGGTAGTAAACAACCATAAATACAATTACTAAAACGAAACCGCCGATAAGAGCTACCATAGAAGCTTTAATAGAATCAGCTCCCAGGCTTGGTCCAACTGAACGTTTCTCCATTAGGTAGATCGGAGCAAGCAATGCACCACTTCTTAAAGCGATCGCCAAATCTTTTGCTTCAACTACAGTGTAGTTTCCTGAAATTTGTCCTGAACCGCCGCCGATTCTCTCATTAATGTTTGGAGCCGAGTACACTTTACCGTCAAGTACGATAGCTAAACGTTTTCCTACACTTTTACCTGTAAAGTCACCGAAAATCTCTGCACCCTCAGCATTGAGCTTGAAGTTAATTACAGGACGGTTGTTTTGATCAAATCCTACATTTGCATTTGTAAGCATTCCGCCGTCTAAGATAGGAATCTCGCGAACAAGATACTTCACGCCCGGATTTTTTGCATCTTCTAAGATAACATCACCGTAAGCTGCCGCATCTGCTGCACTCATATTGTAAACACGAGCTGCTCTGTCTTCATCAACAGCCATTAACTCTAGTTTTGCAGCACGGCTAATAAGTTCACGAGCACGTTGCTCTTCCTCTTGCGTTTTAATACCTGCTAGTTCAACTAAGATCTTCTCTTCACCCTGTTTTGCAACAACAGGCTCAGATAAACCAAACTGGTCAAGTCTGTTTCTGATAGTCTCAATAGCTTGATCGATTGCAAGTTGTTTTGTTTTTGCAATCTCTTCAGGAGAAAGAGTTACTGAGACAATTTGATTGTTTAAAGATACTACTGCACCATCTATCTCTTTTAGGTACTCTTGTATTTTTGCGATCTCATCACTATCTAAAACTTCAAATTTAATACCACTTTCATCAAAAGTAAGTCCATCTATTAAGATGTCATTACGTTCACTGAAATGTTTAATGCTTGCTGTTATAGATTTTATACGAGATTTTGTAGCTTCTTCTGTTTTTACGCCAAGAAGCATATGAAGACCACCTTGAAGATCAAGACCTAGTGTGATTTTTTTCCCACCTTCAGTTTGAAGCAGTGACGGGACAGAAAAAACTATCCCGAAAATTATTGCTAAAGCGAAGATTACGATACGATAATTAAGCTTCATCCTCATACTTCTTTGCAATAGAGTCTTTTGTGATTTTTACAACTGTGTCTTTATTCATCTCAACACTGAAAAAGTTTTCTTCAACTTTTTGAACAACTACGATAAAACCGCCGTTAGTGATAACTTTGTCACCTTTTTTTAATGACTCGATCATATCTTTTTTAGCTTTCGCTTCTTTTTGTTGTGGACGAATAATCACAAAGTACATAATTGCGATTAGAAATACAAACGGTAATAATTGAGAGATTAATTCCATACCTTCAAGTTCCTTATTTAAATAAAATTGGGAGATTATACAAAAACAATACTAATATCTGAGTAAAATTGTGTAAAATTTCAGTATGAACAAACGAACAAAAGATATTTTATTTGGTTTAACGAGTGCTCTTTTTTTTAGTACATTTATTTACTTAAGTGATTTTGGCCTAGAAAATAAACTTTTAAACACCTTTCTCGGTTTAATTGCAATAGGGAGTATTTTATATATTCCAAAACGCTCCGTCTTGGTTGCCGGTTTTACCATAGGGATACTTTGGTTTTACTGGATAGGGTACAGTTTTGAGTATCAGGGTGTAGGGTTTATGACTCCTTTAATCACTTTTGGATTTGGCCTGCTCTATCTTCTGCTCTTTTTACCTATGTACTTTACAAACAACCCTTTTATTCGCGGGGCAATTCTGTTTGGTCTTAGTTTTCTTGAACCGTTTGACTGGAACTGGTTTAAACCGGAACTCCTTTTTATCGACAGTTTTATCGGTGTTTATAAATACCAGTTTGCTATTGTATTAGTTTCTCTGGCCTCTGCACTTTATGCCTATAAACACTATCCAAAATACAAGTACTACCCTCTTTTAGCATTAGTATTCGCCGTTAATTTCGGATATCCTCCGCAAAAAGATATTCCGCTCAATGTAAAACTTGTTCAAACAGATGTGAAGCAGGAAGATAAATGGCAGCAGGAGAATCTCTATCCAACCGTTGATATGATCTTTAATGAGATCATCCAAGCCAAACGCGAGGGGTATGAAATTGTAGTACTTCCGGAATCTGTATTTCCCCTTTTTATGAATAAAAGCCCAAGACTCCTAAAACAACTACAAAAGTTCTCAAATGAGATTACGATTATAGCCGGTGCTCTTTTAGTTGAAGACGGCAAACACTACAATGTAACATATATGTTTGATCAAGGGAAGTATGTCGTTGCCAAAAAAATTGTACTGGTACCTTTTGGGGAGTATATACCCCTTCCATCTTTTATGAAAAAGTTTGTAAACGATACATTTTTTCAAGGGGCAAGTGATTTTGTAACAGCTGATAAACCAACCGACTTTACGATCAATAAAACGAAGATAAGAAATGCGATCTGCTATGAAGCGACTTGCGATGTACTTTATCAAGGGGATATCGATTTCATGGTAGCGATAAGTAACAATGCCTGGTTCACACCTTCGATAGAACCGACACTCCAGCGCCTGCTTATGAAGTATTATGCACGTAAATACGGCGTTACTATTTACCACGCTGCCAACTATAAAGGAAGCGGTGTAATAAAATAAAAATGTAACTTAAGATATAATACATAAAAACTATACTTAATAGGGCTAGGTTGTATGTTAAACTTAAAAAATCCAAATTTTTATAATAACCGCGAACTTTCGTGGTTACAATTCAATACAAGAGTTCTCAAACAAGCACAAGATGAAAGCTTACCGCTTCTAGAGCGTTTAAAGTTTCTTGCTATCTACGGAACAAATTTAGATGAATTTTATATGATCCGTGTAGCGGGGCTAAAAAAGCTTTTCTCTGCCGGTATTATCGTTTCAGGCGCTGACAGACTTACACCGCTACAGCAGCTAAGAGAGATCAGAGCCTATCTTCACCAAGAGCAGCAGGTTGTAGAGCACTGTAGAACTGAGATCTTTAAAAAACTCGAACATGAAGGTGTTAGTGTTAAAAACTACAACGAGCTTAACAATCAGGACAAGCATAAGGTAAATCAGTACTTTAAAGAAAATATCTATCCTGTTATTATCCCTATTGCCGTTGATGCGACACACCCATTCCCGCACCTAAACAACCTGAGTTTCGGTTTGATCGTAAAACTTCAAGATACGGAAAACTTAAGTATTGAACGTTTCGGAATTGTAAGGGTTCCTCGTGTTTTAAACAGATATGTAGAACTTGGCAACGGTATATATGTACCGATAGAGAGTGCAGTTGAACAACATATCGATGAGCTTTTCCCGGGATATAAGCTAATGAAATATGCATCATTCCGTGTTACAAGAAATGCCGATATCGAGATCGAAGAGGAGGAAGCTGACGACTTTATGGAGATCCTTGAAGAGGGTCTAAAACTTCGTAGAAAAGGGGAGATGGTACGTTTAGAGGTTGGAAGTAATGCAGACAGCGAGATCATTAACTTCTTTAACCGTCATGCAAATATCTACAAAGATGATATCTATACGTTTCATACAGACCTAAACCTTTCAAGTCTTTGGCAGATTGTTGGCAATAAAGATTATGCACACCTGTTATCACCATCATTTAAACCGAAAAACTTACCGCCGTTAGACGGAAATGAAAATATCTTCGGAGTTCTCGATAAACAAGATATCTTTATGTACCATCCGTACGAAAGTTTTGAGCCGATTGTAAGACTGATCCAAACTGCTGCAAAAGATCCTGATGTTGTATCGATCAAGATGACACTTTACCGTTCAGGACAAAATTCACCGATCGTAAAAGCTTTGATGGACGCAAGTGAAAGCGGAAAACAGGTAACGGTTATGGTTGAGCTAAAAGCACGTTTCGATGAAGAAAACAACCTTATCTGGGCAAAAGCATTAGAGAAATCGGGTGCACACGTTATCTACGGTATTAAAGGGTTAAAAGTTCATGCAAAAGCTGCTCTTGTAACACGTAGAATCAACGGCAGACTAAAACAATATGCTCACTTGGGAACAGGAAATTACAACCCTTCAACTGCAAAGATATACACAGATTTTAGCTATATGACATGTAAGGATGTAGTGACTAATGATCTTACACGCTTTTTCCACTTCCTGACAGGATTCAGTAAAAAAGGAAAACTTAACGAGCTCTATATGGCTCCAGCACAGATTAAGCCTAAGATCCTTTCACTTATCCACAATGAAACACGTCAGGGTGAAAACGGACGTATCATTGCAAAAATCAACTCGCTTGTTGATGATGATGTGATCCGTGCACTCTATAAAGCAAGTCAAGCGGGTGTAAAAATCGACTTAATAGTTCGTGGAATCTGTTGTCTAAAACCTGGAATCGAAGGTGTAAGTGAGAACATTCGCGTAATCTCGATACTTGGAAAATACCTCGAACATGCACGTACATTTTACTTTAAAAACGATGCTTCGCAAGTGTATATCTCAAGTGCCGACTGGATGCCTAGAAACCTGGTAAGACGTATAGAACTTTTAACAGCGGTTAAAGATGAGCATGCAAAGAAAAAAATCATTCAGATCTTAAACCTTCAATGCTCAGACAACGTTCTGGCTCATGAGCTTCAAAGCGATGGTACATATACAAAAGTTAAAGGGGATGAACGCTCGATCAATAGCCATAAACTCTTAGAAGAGTATGTAAACAAGATCACTAAAGCGACAAGAAAAGAATCATCAACAAACATTCAACATTTGGTTGAAAGATTATTTATAGAGAGTTAAAAAATGCTACATAAATTTAAAGACTATGAACCAAAGATAGGTGAAAAAACATGGATCGCACCTTCAGCTGACGTGATCGGAGATGTTGAAATAGGTGAAGATTGTTCTGTATGGTTTGGAACGGTAATAAGAGGTGATGTTCATTACATCAAAATCGGTGACAGAACAAGTGTTCAGGACTGTTCTATGATCCACGTTACACACCACAAAGGTAACGATAGACATAAGGAAGGTGACGGAAGTCCTACAATTATAGGAAACGATGTGACTATCGGGCACCGTGTAATGCTTCACGGCTGTACGATCGAAGATGCATGTCTGATCGGAATGAGTGCGACAATACTCGATAATGCCATGATCGCTAAAGAGAGCATCGTAGGTGCAGGAAGTCTTGTGACTAAAGGGAAAAAATTCCCGCCGAGAAGTCTCATTATGGGAAGTCCTGCAAAAGTTGTACGTGAACTTACAGATGAAGAGGTAGCCGAGCTTTACGCATCGGCTAAACGCTACGTTTCTTTTAAAAACGATTACAACTAGATTTTTACAGCCTTACTAAATGCTGTAAAATCGTCATAAAGATGTTCTTTTGACACAAGGTTAGGGATAAGTTTAACTTTTTCAAACATATCTTTAGGTTGCGTTTGCATCCCTAAGAAATAAACCTCTATCCCTTTTTGTCTAAGAGAAATTATAGTCTCCTCCATCACATAGAGTCCGCTTTGGTCAATGTATGGCACATCAAACATATTAAATACAACTGCTTCCACTTCCGGCATCTCACGTACGATCTCTTTAAAACCGAATGTAAAACCGAAAAATATAGGTCCTTCAAAGTGTTGCATATATACTTTTTTGCCCACTTCATCACCGCTTGGAGCATGTAGTTTACCTTTTGCATTTACATGTGCATTTTCACTCATCTGCTTCATAAACCAGAGTGAGGCCATTACCATCCCCGCAGCAACTGCTTGAAGCAAGTCTACCAATACAGTTAAAAGTAATACGACAACCATAATAAAAGCATCTGAACGAGGGATATAGCGAATATCTTTTAACCCTTTATAGTCAATGATCCCTATCCCTACCGTTATTAAAATCCCGGCTAAAACACTTAATGGGATAACTTTTGCATATACTCCCGCACCCACTAAAACAACAAGGAGTAATATACCGTGAATCATTCCTGAAAGCTTTGATTTCCCTCCGGAGTTAATGTTTACAACCGTTCGCATTGTAGCACCAGCCCCTGGTAAACCACCAATTAGTCCTGCAACGGAGTTTCCTATCCCCTGCCCTATCAACTCTTTGTTTGACTGATGCTGTGTTTTTGTCATATTATCAGCTACAACCGATGTCAGTAAAGAATCAATCGCTCCAAGAGCCGCTAAAGTGATTGCAGAAACAACTATGAGCATTGGATCATGCCAGTTTGTCGGTACCAGTGCATCGAGATGTAAACTTGGTAAACCTGTTGGGATATCTCCAATTACAGGTACATCTAGTTTTAAGAAGTATGCCACTAAAGTAAAAACTATCAGTGCTACCAAAGTTGAAGGCACTGCCTTTGTGACTTTTGGAAAAAGATAAATCGTAGCAATCGTTCCAAGTGCTAAAAACACTGCTGATGGGTTAAAATCAAATAGAGCAACATCCAAAGAACCAAGCGTATCTATAATCCCTTTTGGTGAAGTCAAACCTACAAACGGAAAAATCTGTAAGATGATAATAATCACCCCGATACCACTCATAAATCCTGAAATCACAGGATACGGCATATACTTTATATATGTTCCGATTCTTATCAGCCCCATCCCGATTTGTAGTAAACCTGAGAGTATAAATGTCGCTAAGATTGATGGTAGTGCTGCTTCAAGTGTTCCAAAGTATGCAATCTGCGCACTAATAACCGTTGCAGCTACAACAGTCATAGGACCAGTTGGTCCGCTGATCTGTGTTTTTGTTCCGCCAAAAAGTGCTGCAAAAATTCCTAGTGCGATTGCTCCGTAAAGTCCCGCAATTGCTCCCATCCCTGAACCCACACCAAAGGCAAGAGCTAAGGGAAGTGCAACAACTGCAGCCGTCATACCGCCAAAGAAGTCCCCTTTTATATTTCTAATACTTAACATGGTTTACTTCTCTTTTAATAATGATATAAATTCGTGAGCATCAGGATCGTAGTATTCTATCTCTCCTGTTGCAATATCATACATCCAGCCATGGATATGGATCTGATCATTTGCAACCGCTTCTTTTACATACGGGTACGTTAAAAGATTCTCTATCTGCGATATCACTGAAATTTTCTCAGTTAAGCGTAATAACTCCTGTTGGGAAGCATCTTTTCCAAGAGCAAGTTTTGCAAGTGCTTTTGGCTTCTGGCCAAGTGTCAACCATTTTTTTGTGTGGATAAACTTTTTATCTTCAAGGTCCGTATACAAAGATGCTATCGCTCCACAATGTGTATGGCCGCAAATAATGATCTCAGATACCTCCAGTGCTGTTACTGCGTACTCAATACCTGCTGCCGTTGAGTGAAAATCTTCATCAGGCTTATATGGGGCTACAAAATTACCCACGTTTCTAAGGACAAAAAGCTCCCCAGGATCTGTTTGAGTAATAAGGTTTGGGATCACGCGTGAATCTGCACACCCGATAAATAGTGCTTTAGGGTGCTGTCCATTTTGTGCTAAATCTAAAAGTTCTTCTGAGTGTTTTTTAAAATAACTATTGACAAATATTTCATTGCCCTCTAATAGTCCACTTTTTTCTATCATTGTATATTCCTTGATTTGTGTTGTTGTAAAAATTAAAAATTTGAAAAGTAAGAATATTAAACGATAGGTGGTCTTAGGTGAGGTGTATCAAGAAAATCTTGATAGAGGTCAAGCTGTGGATGATTTAGGCATTGCTGATTTTCAAAAGAGATTTTATAGTTTTCTTTTGTACATTTAATGTCATCTCTATCATCACTTGTTTCAAACTCTTGCGATTTTTCGCACTCTTGTACAGATACTACAGTGTGTTCAGTTGTCACTTCCGAGAAGTCTACAGAACTGAAAGTAACAGTAGTAATAAAAACAAAAATTAAAAGCAAAAATTTCATGGAGTAATTCTATCTCTAAATGGTAAATGGATGCTTATAATTTAAATAAGCTATGTATATAAAGAAAACTATAAAAACAGCACACTCTTTTTCCTATAAGCAACTTTTATAATTACCTAAGTTATCTTGAACTATCATATATGTAACATTACTCAAAGGGGATAGTATGATAGATAAGAAAAAAGTGAAAAAATTCCTTAGAAAAGAATTGAAAAACCTGCTCAAAAAAGAGCTTAAACAAGATGTTAAAAAGAACATTAAAGACTACAAGAAAAAAGAGAAAGTAGAGAAGAAGTCTAAAAAATAATAATGCGACATAAGTGCATTAGTGAGAGAGGAATAACTTGACTCCTCTACTCATAAATTAGAATTACGTTCTGTAATCCGCGTTAATTTTAACGTACTCATATCCGAGATCACATCCAAATGCCGTAAACTCGCCTGAGCCTAATCCAAGATCACAAGAGATTGTAAACTCAGCTTTTTTCATCACTTCGGCTGCAACTTTTTCAAGTTCTGCATTAAAGTAAAGTTTTCCTTTTTCATAAACACATACATCATCAAAAGAGATAGTTAGCGTTTCCTCTTTTGCTTCTGCTCCACTTGCACCGACAGTTGAAGCGATACGTCCCCAGTTTGGATCTTCACCGTAGAGTGCTGTTTTTACAAGTAAAGAGTTAGAAAGTGCTTTTGCTACAATTTCAGCTTCACGGTCATCTTTTGCACCAGTTACTTTGTAAGTTACCAGTTTTGTAGCACCCTCACCGTCTTTTACCATCTGTTTTGCCATAAACTCCATGATCTGATGAAGAGCATCTTCAAAAGCTTCCTCATCGTAAGCACCGCTTTTAGAGTTAGAAAGCAGCATTACAGTATCGTTTGTCGAAGTATCACCGTCAACAGAAGCCGCATTAAAAGTAGTTACAACTACACGGTCAAGTATCTTTTGCATCGTAGCATTTGAAACATCTGCATCTGTTGTTATAAAACATAACATTGTAGCCATAGCAGGGTTAATCATCCCTGCCCCTTTTGCCATAGCACCGATATTAAACGAACTGCCGTCACGTAATGTCACTTGAAATGCAATCTCTTTTTTAAAGCTGTCCGTTGTCATAATAGCTTGTGCAGCACTTGTCGGATTTTTTTGTGAAAGGTCAAACTGTGCTAAACCGTTGATAAGCTTCTCTTTTGGTAATCTTACACCGATAACACCTGTTGAACTCATTACAGGGTTTACAGCTTCAGCAGGTAGATGTGAAAGTACTTCTTCAATATCCTCAATACCTGCATCACCAGTCATAGCATTGGCATTTTTCGAGTTAATAAGTACAAAGTTTGTTTTAAAATCACCCTTTGCCTTAAAATGCTTGATCGGTGCGGCTGCCATCTTGTTTGTTGTAAAAGTCGATGCAATTTCACACATCGTATCTGCATAAATAAATGCCATATCTTTTGCATTGTTTGCTTTTAGACCGGCACTAATACCATCTGCATAAAAACCGTTAGCGGCACAAACACCGCCATCTATCTTCTCTAATTTATACAAACTTCAGCTCCTTAGGCTTCAATCTCTTTTTTAATATATCTCTGGTAATTTTAATACCAGTTTGTGTTCCAATTACTAAAAGTTTACATTCGCTTGTAACAAGAACGTCACCTTTTGGCATTGCAACAAATTTCCCGTCTTTTTTCGTAATCCCTACAACAGAAGTGTTAGCAATCTCTCTAATGTGTGTCTCTTTGAGTTTTTTTAGGACTGCCCAAGAGTATTTTGGAACCTCAATCTCTTGCATATCGATCGGGTTGTCTGTTTTATATAAAAACTCTTCTAAAAGATTTTCCATATCAGGACGAGCAGCCATTGCAGAAACCCTTTGTGCAGTAAGTTTTGTAGGACTTACAACCGTGTCTGAACCCAGTTTTTTAAGCTTTTCTACATCACTCATAGATTCAGCCGCAGAGATCACATAATACGGACGAGGTAAAAAGTGCTCTTTTTCAAACAACCTTACAGATGCAATTAGAGCAATATTGTCCGCGATAGAATCTGATAGTGTGATCATACCTTTAGCAGAAGCTAAATGCGCTTTTAACATCGATAATTCTGCATGCGGTTCAGCCTGCAAGAAATGGGGATATTTATACTCTACTGCCCATTCATGAATTTCCGGTCTTGGGTCTATTACTACAAACGGTATATGATTCTTACGTAACTGTTTTGTTACTTCGATCGTATAATCGTTATGATAACACACAACAAAATGTTTCTTCAATCTTGCGATTTTATACAACATTCTTCGCTCCTTGAGTATAGCTACTATATGCCCCTTATTTAGTTCTGAGACTAAAATACCAATTGCACTTGAAAATACCGCAAATCCTGCAATGATCAGATTGATTGTAAAAATTCTACCTGCATCAGATATAGGACGGATCTCTCCAAAACCTACTGTGGTAAATGTAACAGCTGTTTGATATATCGCATCAATGATTGGAAAATCATCTATAAGTACGTAACCTATAGTTCCGATCAACATCACTACTACGGTTAAAATTAGGGGTAAACGAAATGCTTTTAAGTGGGGGTAAACTTCAGGAAGAAGTTTTGAGTCGGGTTTGGGAGCGATCTCCCAATTTAGGAATTTACGAATCCTTTCTAAAAGATTCAAGCTAGATTCCTAAAACTACGAATTTTTCTTAAGTGTGCGTAGCTCTCTTGCAGAGATCTTAATCTTTTTCGTTGTACCATCTTCTAATGTGATACGCACTGTTCTTAGGTTTAATAAAAAACGACGCTTAGTTCTGTTTTTTGCGTGAGAAACATTGTTTCCACTCATCGGCCCTTTGCCGCTGATAGCACATCTTCTTGCCATTTCAGTATCCTTGAATGATATTTAAAGTTGCGAATTATACCAAATTAAAGCAAAACTTCAACTTAAGCGAAATAATTCTAACGCTCTAATAGCGATTTATAATTCTTTTATGTAATTATAGCTAGAATTAAACCAATTACAAAATAAAAAGTAGACAAGTTGATTACTAAAGCACAAATTGATGATTTTATAGGAAAGATTCCCCCTTCTCCTCAGGTTTTAAAACAAACGGTAGCTATCCTTAATGCAGGGGAGTTAAGCAAGGCTGCTAAAGTAGCATCTCAAGATGCAGCAATGAGTAGTTATCTCAAAAATATTGTCAATAAACCTATCTACGGCTTTAGACAAGAGGTAAGCGATATATCTCAAATCTTTGGAATTTTAGGTCTCTCAGGTTCACAACAAGCCGTATATAACTATATGATCAGTTTACTAAGTCCTGCACAATGGTCACTTTTTAAACTTAACTCACATACTTTTTACGAGCTCCAGGCAATTTTAACGACAAATTGGCAGAAGATTTTAAAACATCTCAAAATTGAAGACAAAAACATTGAATCTGCGATCACATTACTTCCATCTAGTATTATCGTTGCGGATGCTCTTTTTGGTCAAAAACTAGAGGATGTAAACCTTTTAAGAAGTGCAAGTGCAATAGACTACAATACAATATTAAAGAGATTGTGCGACATGGACCTTTTTGATATCTGTGAAAAGATTGCGGAAAAATGGGAAATGGATCCTATTACATCTGAAATACTTCAATGTGCATCGGGTGTTAAACCTTCAGAAGATAAAAAGATCAACTTGCTTGGGAAATGGATGCATCTCCTTCTGTTTTATACTTTATCCAAACCGGAATTCATTGAGGCGACACTCAATGACTTTATCGACTTTCAGATAGACTTTGTTGAAGATATCTATCCCGACTTTATCACTTTAATGGATGTACAGTAATGAGAGCAGTTGTAAAAAATGGGATTGGAGTATTCCATCCCCAAGGTTTCTTAGACGGTAATGCCGTAAACTCTTTACTCAGTGTAGAAGATATTGAAGCGACCCTCAAATTAAATGTAGAGATGGTTTTAGTATCATTAAAAAAGGTGATCTTTTTTAATAGAAACGGTTTAGATGCTTTTGTAAAAATGTTTCAGAAAGTAAGAAGCGAGAACCAAAGCATGGTCGGTTTTTGTGATTATGATGCCAAGAAATATAAGGCAATGATGAAGTTTTATTCTGAAGGGTTAAATTTCTCACTGTTCCAGACACTTGAGATTGCAGAACTTTTGACATCCAGCTTTAGAAATCAACAAAAAAATGTTCTTCTTTTTAGTGACGACAAATCACAACGTGCTGCAATGGCAATAGAGCTTCACGATAACGGGCACAACCCCATCATCGCACAAACTCAAGAGGAGTTTAATGAAAAATCTGCAGCAAAAGACTCTTACGATCTTATAATCGAAAATACTTATCTTGGACAGATGGGACAAAAAGTTGCAACTCGTGTTACCGGTAATGCAATTATCTATACGGTTAATTCTTTTTTAGATGCAGAGATTGGTAGTACTTTTAATATAGCATACCATAACAACTCCTTGCAAATAGGTTTTAGACTCTTTATTTTTGATGCCTATAAAGTTGTAAGTATGAATATTCATGCACTTAATTTTTTCTCAAAACTCGCATCTTCTGCGGCTGAATTTAACGCAACAATCTGTTTTGTCGGAATGACTTTCGATAAGACACCAAAATCTTTTAAAGAGACACTAGAAGATGCCGGTATCATGTTTTTTAATCAAATGGATGATATCTTACAAAATAAAGAGTTGTTAGAAGAACTTGGTGCAAGCAGTGCAGCAGCTACAAAAAACAAACGTGCCCTTACAAAACAGGTGGTAAGCGAACTGCCAAACTTCATTGATGCATCAGTTGCGACTATTGAGATGATGACCAATGCACAAGCAGTGAAAAAAAATGCCAAAGTGGATAAGATAGTTATCACTGAGAAACAGGGGAAAGTAGCAAGTTCTATCGGCTTTTACGGAGATATAGACGGAATGGTAATCTTGGTTTTCCCGCTTAGTATCGCTAAAAAAGCTTGTGAACTGCTTATCGGTGAAGAGACAGATGATAAAGATATGATCTTAGATACACTAGCAGAACTTGTAAACATAGTGGGTGGTAAGATTAAAACTCTATTGGCGGATGAAAATATCAGCGTTGATATTACCCTGCCGAGAACCTATCCGGACATCGATTCACTGCTTGAAATTACACAAGGAAGAAATGCCGTAGAAGTTGACCTCGCCTTTAGTAATGACAGGTTTTTATTTTTCTTAACAAGATAAAAGCTATTTTCATCTATAATTTCGTAACTTATTAATATGGATTTTATAATGATGCAAGTAGCTCCAAGTATTTTATCTGCCGATTTCGGTAATCTCGCTCGTGATGTGCAAGAGATTTGTGAAGGCGGCTGTGATCTAGTTCACGTTGATGTAATGGATGGACATTTTGTTCCAAACCTGACAATCGGCCCCGTTGTTGTTGAAGCGGTTGCAAAAGCTGCAACTAAACCGCTTGATATTCACTTAATGGTGGAGAACAATACATTTTTTGTTGAACTATTTGCTCCTTTAAAACCTGAATATATCTCTTTTCATATTGAAGAGGAGAAACACCCACACAGACTTATTCAAAAGATCAGAAGTTACGGAATTAAGCCTGCTATTGTTTTAAACCCACATACACCGCCTGAATCTATCGAATTTTTATTACAAGATTTAGATATGGTTTTACTAATGAGTGTAAATCCAGGATTTGGCGGACAAAGTTTTATTGAGACGGTAATCCCTAAAGCAAAAAGACTTCAAGCACTTCGTGACAAGATCAATCCGAATTGTCTAATCGAAGTTGACGGCGGTGTTAGCGATAAAAACGTACAAGTACTCAAAGATGCAGGTGTAGATGTTGTTGTTGCGGGAAGCTATGTATTCAAACATGAAAACAGAGCTGAAGCTATTAAGAGCTTACAAGTTTAAAGTTTCCAATAATGGCTATGCGTACAAAAATCTGTGGAATAACTTCAATTGAAGATGCTATGAGCGCAATTGAAGCCGGAGCAAATGCCCTTGGTTTTGTTTTTTATGAAAAATCGCCGAGATATCTTACGATAAAACAAGCACAAGAGCTGATCAAACAGCTTCCCCCTTTTGTTGAAAAAGTAGCACTCTTTGTCAATGAAACACCACAAACGGTAAATTCAATTTGTAAAGAGGTTGGTGCTACACTTGCACAACTTCACTATGAAGTGGATGAAGATTTCTGCGCACAGCTAGAGGTACCGCACATCAAGGTTATACGTGCTAAAACTAAAGAGGATATCTCACAGTATGCAAACGAATACAGACTTGTAGATGCATATTGTGAAGCGTATGGCGGGGCAGGAAAAAGGATCAACATCGAATGGTTTGAAGGTGTTGACTGTTCTAAAATCATCCTCGCAGGAGGACTTGATCCGCAAAATGTTGCATCAGTTAAAGAGTATGGTTTTTACGGTGTAGATGTAAGCAGTGGG
Source organism: Sulfurimonas sp. hsl 1-7 (assembly GCF_030577135.1). Lineage (NCBI taxonomy): Bacteria > Pseudomonadati > Campylobacterota > Epsilonproteobacteria > Campylobacterales > Sulfurimonadaceae > Sulfurimonas > Sulfurimonas microaerophilic. The sequence continues at coordinate 111,988 of NZ_JAUIRR010000004.1, forward strand.
GTTGAGATCAGCCACGGGAAAAAAGATCCAAAAAAAGTGAAAGAGTTTATCAAAAATGCTACGACATAATATTTCCCTTGATGATAAAAGTATCTCAAGACTCTCTACAAGAGGTTTATCGCTTAAAACATTAAAAGATCAACTAAATGATGAGCTAGATACATCTCTGGAGCTTTTTAAACTACAAGGTTTAAATATCGTCAAACATGAAGGCTACTTTTACTTTGATACACGTTTTATACCTGTAGAAGAAGCAGAGTTTTGTATCGTAGATATAGAAACAAACGGCTCAAAAATTGAAAAACATCAGATTATCGAAATAGCTGCCGTTAAAGTACAAAATAATAAGATTATCGATAAGTTTGAATCTTTAGTATATGTAGAGCAGATCAATCCTGCAATTACAGAGATTACTGGGATTAAAGCAGAAGACACAAAAGATGCTCCACAGCTTCCCAAAGTACTAAATGAGTTTCGTAAATTTTTAGGTGATGCGATATTTGTAGCGCATGATGTGAAATTTGACTATATGTTTATCTCTAAGAGTATGGAGAAGATAGGACTGCCACCACTACTGAACCGTTCACTTTGTTCGCTTGCACTTGCTGAGAGAACAATAGTCTCATACAGATACGCACTCTCCTATCTAAACGATTCACTTAACCTCAATCCAAATGCACAGCACCATAGAGCTATGAGTGATGTACTGACAACGTACGGATTATTTTTATTATCGTTAGAAAAGTTAGATGAAGATATAAAAAATGTAGAAGATTTGATAAATTTTTCGAAAGAGGCAAAAAGGCTCAAACGTCCGAAGTTTGATCCTTTAGCTAAAAAAGAGGAAGAGTAATTTTAAATTACTCTGCGAAAGCTCCCGGTTTTACAAGTTTGTTGTAACGCGCTTCCATACGCTCTTCTTCATTCATTGATTTTAACTCTTTAAGAGACTCTAAAACATAATCAGAGATAGCTGTTGCAGCTGCTTCTTTCTCACGATGAGCACCAATTAACGGCTCATTGATAATATCATCAATAAGGTCTAGTTCTTTAAGGTCAGCTGCAACAATTTTCATCGCATTTGTAGCAGCCTCTACTTTTGAAGGATCGTTCCATAAAATTGCAGAACAACCTTCAGGAGAGATAACACTAAACACAGAGTAACGCATCATAGCGAACTTATCAGCTACACCGATTGCAAGTGCTCCACCTGAACCACCTTCACCGATAACGATAGAGATAGTTGGTACTTTTAATTCAGCAAATTCTAAAAGGTTTCTAGCGATCGCTTCAGACTGGTTACGCTCTTCAGCTCCAATTCCAGGATATGCACCCGGAGTGTCTACTAGCATCACTATCGGCATACCGAATTTTTCAGCTAATTTTGCAGCACGTAAAGCTTTACGGTAACCTTCAGGGTGTGGCATACCAAAGTTACGTTTTAACTTATTCTTTGTACCACGCCCTTTTTGCTCACCGATAACCATAACTTTTTCGTCACCGATGTATCCCATATAACAGATAATCGCAGCATCGTCACGGAAATGTCTATCTCCGTGAATCTCATACTTATCTCTTACAATTAGATTGATATAATCAAGTGCGTATGGGCGATCTAGGTGACGAGCCAGTTGTAATTTTTGAAAATCAGTAAGATTTCCATAAATCTTTTCAACTTCACTCTCTAGATTCGCCTGTAACTTTTCAACTGCTGCATAGTCATGACGAACTTGTGCAGAGATGATATCCTCTTGAATGAACTTGATTTTATGTTCAAAGTCTAAGTATGTAGCCACATTATTTCCTTATCGTTTATATCTTTTTGAAGATAAGAACGCCGTTAGTTCCACCAAAACCGAATGAGTTTGACATAACTACATTCAGTTCAGCTTTTCTAGCACCTTCAGTAACGTAATCTAAATCACAGTTTTCATCCGGCGTTTCATAGTTGATTGTTGGAGGGATGATACCATCTCTCATAGCCATTAGACAAGTAACAGCTTCAATACCACCGGCAGCACCTAAACAGTGACCGATTTGCCCTTTAATTGAACTCATCGGAGGACAGTTTTCTTTTCCACCAAGAAGCTCTTTTACAGCAGCTGTTTCATTTTTATCATTGATCGGTGTTGAAGTACCGTGAGCATTTACATAATCAACTTTTGGACGACCAGCCATCTCGTATGCAGCTTTCATAGCACGTGCCGGACCGTCAAGACTCGGAGTTGTAATGTGGTTTGCATCACCACTTTCACCGAAACCAATAACTTCACCGTAAATTTTAGCACCACGAGCAACTGCCATCTCATACTCTTCAAGTACTAATGCAGCAGCACCTTCACCCATAACGAAACCATCACGACCAGCATCGAACGGACGAGAAGCGTGTTTTGGATCATCGTTTCTAGTTGAAAGAGCTTTCATTGCAGCGAAACCACCAACACCAACACCAGTGATTGCAGACTCAGCTGAAACAACTAACATTCTGTCAGCTCCGTTACACATAATTGTTTTACATGCTTCACTTACTGCGTGTGTACCAGCTGCACAAGCTGTTACAGAAGATAAGTTTGGACCTTGAACACCGTGTTCAATAGATACAAACCCACCAAGCATATTTACAAGTGCTCCAGGGATGAAGAATGGAGATATTCTTCTTGGACCACGAGTCTCTAAAATTACAGAGTTTTTCTCGATTGAAGGTAATCCACCGATACCACTACCTGCTGAGATACCAAATCTTGTTTTATCGATATCTTCAGGGAAACCTGCATCTTCCATAGCTTCAGCAGCAGCTTTTAAACCGAAATGGATAAATCTATCAGCTTTTTTTACCTCTTTTGGAGGCATTACAGTTTCTGGATCAAAATTTTTCACTTCACCTGCAATTTTTACAGAAAAGTTTTCCGGGTCAAAAATAGTAATAGTGTCTATACCACATTCACCATCACAAATTGCTTTAAATGAACTCTCTTTGTCATTACCAACAGAGTTAATCATTCCTAACCCAGTTACTACCACTCTTCTCATTAAATATCTCCGTAATATTAAGTTAAATATTTTTATAAACCAACTATAAAAGTTAATTGGTAAAAATACTTCAAATTTTTATAAAAGGGGAAAACCCTTTTATAATGAAAACTAATCTTTCTTAGTTTTTGCTTTCAATGTAAGCAACTACATCAGCAACAGTTTGAATTTTTTCAGCTTCATCATCAGGAATTTCGATATCGAATTTCTCTTCTAGAGCCATTACTAGTTCAACAACGTCAAGGCTATCAGCACCTAAGTCTTCAACGAATTTCGCATCCTCTTTAACTTCATCAGCGCTTACGCTTAGTTGTTCAACTACTACTTCTTTAATATCATCTAAAAGTGCCATTATAGCTCCTATATTTAAGTTTAAAATCTCGTAATTATAGCATAAATATCTTAGATAAAGATTTATGCCATATTCATTCCGCCGTTGACTTTCAGCGTTTCACCCGTAATATACGATGCATGGTCAGATAGTAAAAATGCTACAGATTCGGCAATTTCTCTAGCCTCACCCATTCTCTGCATTGGAATTTTTGAGTTCAATTCTGCTTTTACATCATCACTTAAAACTTCTGTCATTTCAGTTGAGATGAAACCAGGAGTAACAGTGTTAAATCTGATTCCGCTTGTTGCAGCTTCTAGTGCAAACGATTTAGTCATAGCGATAACTCCACCTTTACTTGCAGAGTAGTTTGTTTGTCCCGCATTTCCAGTTTCACCTACGATCGAAGCGATATTTACAACTGAACCGAATTTTTTCTTTCTAGCCCCTTTGAAAAATTCACGACATCCAATGAAACAAGATGTTAGGTTTGCATTGATTACAGACATAAAATCTTCTGTTTTCATACGAAGAGCAAGTTTATCGTTTGTGATACCTGCATTGTTTACTAGGTATGAAAGTTCTCCGTCGCTGTCGATAATAGTTTTTATAGCATCAGTAAACGCAGCTTCATCACTTACGTCAAAACCGATTACTGCCGCAGAACCGCCTGCTGCTTCGATCTCTTCTTTTACTTTATCAGCTGCCTCGGCACCGCTTCTATAGTTAACCCATACTTTTAAACCGAAACCTGCTAAAGTTTTTGCAACTTCAGCACCGATACCACGACTTGAACCTGTAACTAATACATTTTTTCCACTAAATTTCATTAAAATTTTTCTCCCTTTTTAAATTGATTATATTAAACTGTGATCCATCTCTGCCGGAACTTCAAGATCCATAAGTTTTAAAACAGTCGGTGCGATGTTGTTTAAACCGCCAGATTCAACTTTACTTACACCTTCAGCTTCTACGAAACACCAAACTTTTCCAACCGTATGGTTTGTCAGGATATTCCCCTCGTCATCTTTCATCTCTTCACAGTTTCCATGATCAGATGTCAGTACAAATGCATACTCTTTCTCTTTTGCTTTTGTAAAGATTTTGCCAAGTTCAGCATCTACAGCTTCAACAGCTTTTACAGCAGCGTCGAAATCTCCCGTATGACCAACCATGTCACCGTTTGCAAAGTTTACTACGATAAAGTCGTACTCTTCATCCATTGCATTAAGTACCGCTTCACCCACTTCTGCTGCACTCATTTCAGGTTTCATATCGTAAGTTTTAACATTTGGTGACGGAATTAAAACACGTGTTTCGTTTGCGTAAGGCTCATCGATTCCACCGTTTAAGAAAAATGTAACATGTGCATATTTTTCCGTCTCTGCCGTATGTAATTGGCGAAGGTTATTATTGCTAATCACCTCTGCCAAAGTATTTTTCGGCGCTTCTTTTCTGAAAAGTACAGGATAAGTAAAACTTTTATCATATTCTGTAATTGTAGCTAGATTTATATTGATTGCTTTTCTTTCAAATTCGCTAAATTCATTTGAAGCAAGAGCAGTTACCATTTCACGCATTCTGTCACTTCTAAAGTTAACAGTTAAAACTGCATCACCCTCTTGCATCCCTTCATAACCATCAAAAGCAGTAGGTTCCATAAACTCATCTGTTTCACCTAATGAATACGAATGTCCAACATACGCTTCAGGGTTCATTGAAGTTTTTGGTTGGGCATGTACGATCGCATCGTATCCACGCTTGATTCTTTCCCATCTGTTATCTCTATCCATAGAGTAAAAACGTCCAGATATAGTTGCTATAGAGATATTATCGTTTAGATGTTCGTGTACGATTTTAAGATATTTGTTCGCCGATGTCGGAGATACGTCTCTACCGTCTGTAATAAGGTGTAAAAATACTTTTTTTCCTTGACGAGCCGCAATGTCAGCTATCCCCATAAAGTGGTCGATGTGAGAGTGTACACCACCGTCACTCATAAGACCAACAAGATGTAATCTGTCAGAAGTGCCAAGAAGATTTACCAACTCTTCATTATGCTCTAGAGTTTGCTCCTCTAATGCCAAAGAGATCTTTACTAAATCTTGATATAAAACTCTTCCGCTTCCTATAGTCATATGCCCAACTTCTGAGTTACCCATCTGACCTTCAGGTAAACCGACACTAAGTCCAAATGTATCGATCAAAGAGTGGGGAGTGTTCTCAAAAAGTTTGTCATATGTAGGTTTATTTGCATGATAGAATGCATTGTTTTCTGTTTTTGCACAGTAACCAATTCCATCCGTAATCACTAAAACTGCTTTTTTACTCAATTTTATTCCTAGCTATAAAAATTTAACGTATTATACTATAATACACTTTCATTTTTACAAACAAAGCTAAAATAGGACATATATTGATTTATTACTTACACCAGTTTTTAGATATTAACATTTTAGGATATATTACTATCCGTGCAGGTATAGCGTTCTTTATCGCTCTTTTATTTACTCTTTTTTTGATGCCTAAGTTTATAAAATGGGCACAAAGAACATCTAGTGTACAACCGATCAATGAGTGGGCTCCCGATCGACATCAGGAGAAAGCAAAAACACCTACAATGGGCGGTATTGTTTTCATCGGTGCAACGGTTTTTGCATCACTTTTAACTATTAACTTTGAGAACCTTTTTGCTCTGGGTGCAATCCTTACTTTACTACTTTTCTCACTCATAGGTTTTCAAGATGATTTCGCAAAGATCAAAAAAAGTGAAAACTTAGCAGGATTAAAAGCACGAACAAAGCTTGTTTTACAGATAACTTCTGCTTTAATCATTGCGGCATATCTCTGTTTTTTCGCAGGTTTCAATACAGAACTTTATGTACCGTTTCTTAAGACTCCTCTTTTTGATATGGGAGCCTTTGCAATAGCTTTATGGATCTTAGTAATCGTTGCAACTTCAAATGCAGTTAATTTAACTGACGGTCTTGACGGTCTTGCTACTGTTCCATCGATCGCAGCACTAAGTTCTTTTGCCATTATCCTCTATGCAACGGGTCATGCAAAGATCAGTGAATATCTTTTAATTCCAAACATTCCTGTAGGTGAAGTAAGCATCGTTGCAAGTGCACTTGTTGGGGCACTTGCAGGCTTTTTATGGTACAACTGCCACCCTGCGGAAGTATTTATGGGAGACAGCGGTTCACTGACAATCGGTGCATTTTTAGGCTACCTTGCCGTTATCTCAAAAAGTGAGATACTTTTACTACTTATCGGTTCTATTTTCGTGATCGAGACACTCTCTGTTATCTTACAGGTGGGAAGCTACAAACTTAGAAATAAAAGAGTCTTTTTAATGGCTCCTATCCACCACCATTTCGAGATGAAAAACTGGGCTGAAAACAAAATAATTGTACGTTTTTGGATCATAGCTATCCTTTCTAACATTCTTGCCCTTATTACACTAAAAATCAGATGATAAAAATTGCCATTTTAGCCTCACATAACGGGAGTAATTTAGAACCCATTTATGAGGCGATCCAAGCCAACAGACTAGATGCTTCGATCTCGCTGGTTATCTCGAACAATACAGATGCAAATGTATTAAAAAAAGCACAAAAACTTGCACTGCAAAGTCACCTTATAAATGCGAAAACGGTAAGCGATCCCGATCAGAGTATTTATGATCTATGCCTTGAAAATGAGATCGATATGATCGTCTTATCCGGGTACATGAAAAAACTCTCATCTTCACTGACAAGAGGTTTTAAAATAATCAACTCCCACCCTTCTCTTTTACCGAAATACGGTGGTTCTGGAATGTACGGACGCTTTGTTCACGAAGCAGTAATCGCGAACAATGAGACAAAAAGCGGTGTGAGTATCCATTTTGTAAACGAAGCGTATGATGAGGGGGAGATCATCTTACAAAAAGAGATTCTTTTAACAGAAAATGAAACTCCAAGCTCATTGGAAACTCGCATAAAAGAACTAGAAAAACAAGCTATAGTGGAAGCTTTAGAGACATGTTTGAGATAAGTGAATATATCGGTATTATCGCTTTTGCAATGAGTGGTTTTTTTGTCGGTGTCAAAAACAGACTCGATCTTCTCGGTGTACTTATTTCAACATTTTTAACGGCTCTTGGCGGCGGCGTTATTCGTGATGTGATCGTCGATCGTCCCCCTTTTACATTTACACACACCTACCCTGCACTTACTATCTTGCTTGTAATGTTGGGACTCATCATATTTCAATACCATAAACGTAACTCTATCGAGAACAAACCCCTTTTTATACTAAGTGATTCAATCGGGCTAGTATCGTTTAGTATATCGGGAGCTATCATAGGTTTAGAAGCAGGATTTAATCTTACAGGTGTAATTGCAACTTCTTTTATCACCGCCGTTGGTGGAGGGATAGCAAGAGACGTGATCATCAACGAGATCCCATTTGTACTTAAAACGGGATTTTACGGTACGATTGCCATACTTATTGCGCTGAGTGTATATCTTTTAGAGACATTTGGGGTTCTAAACCTTGTAACAAGTACCGCTCTTTTCTTTCTTTTTTTAACCCTTCGACTGTTTGCCTATTATAAAAAATGGTCGATCCCTCTGACATAAGCTAACTTTCAGTCCACAGTAGATATACTTTCAGCCTTAAAAGACGGCCTGTTAGCTCAGTCGGTAGAGCAAGTGACTGAAAATCACTGTGTCCTTGGTTCGATTCCGAGACAGGCCACCACTTCTTTTAAACTTTTACAATAATGGCCAATTAGCTCAGTCGGTAGAGCAAGTGACTGAAAATCACTGTGTCCTTGGTTCGATTCCGAGATTGGCCACCACTTCAAAAAAACTCAAAAAATCATATCTTAAATAACAATCTTTTTGATATAATTCCATTACGCTATACACTTTAGCATTTTAGTTTGGGGCTGACCTGGTTTCGACGGGATTTGGTAGCTTTTAACTGCATGTCGGACTGAGCACTTCCGTTACACGGCTCAACGCGAATAAACGCAAACAATACAAATTATCGCCCAGCTTTAGCAGTAGCTTAAGTTTTTAACCCCTCGCAAGAGGCGGGCTGCTTCACCTGTTGACTCTAGATAGGCAGGACTCGAAGTATAACCCTTATGTAGATATATCTTGTGTCTGTCTCAGCTCAAGAAGAACCTCCGAGACTCGTCTTGTGTAGCTTTGCAAGTTGTGTGAAGCAGGATTAAACTAAACAACTTCTCTAAGCATGTAGACGTTAGGAGTAGCTGAGTTTCGGACTGCGGTTCAATTCCGCACAGCTCCACCATCAATCAATATTTAACAATCTAACAAAATCCATATAATAACCTAAAATAAGTACTTTAAGTCGGTTTTATTGTCTACAACTGTCTATTGATATTTAGGGGTGTCTAAATTTTATAGGGGTTTTTCACGGGGTTTATGATATCATTATCCCAACAAAGCTTTAAATAAACCCCTAAAGGAATTTTGATGGCTAGATATACAAAACCCCTAACAGTGAATGAAATTAAAAATGCACAACCAAAAGAAAAGGACTATAAACTTTTTGATGGAGAAGGACTTTTTTTACTTATTAAAAAGAACGGTGTAAAAACTTGGAAGCTCAAATATACTTTTGAGGGAAAAGAAAAATTACTGGTTATAGGAAACTTCACAGATATTCCACTAGCAAAAGCAAGAGAGCTTAAATCAAAATATAGACAACAAATAGCAGAGGGGATCAATCCATCGGAACAGAGGCAAAACAAAAAGAAAGCCATAAAAGAAAAGCATATAGCAGAAGAAGAAAACACACGCTTTACTTTTAAAAACTTAGCCGAGCAATTACTACTAGAAAGACTTACAAATAACGATATAAGCGATGTACACTACAAAAGGATGTTAAACGCTTTTAAAAATGACGCTTACCCATTTATAGAAAATAAACCGATAAAAAACGTTACAACAAACGATATCAAAACAATCATTACTAAAGTTGCAGAACGGGGAGCGAACGAGTCAGCAAGAAAACTCTATTATGCCCTTTCAAAAACATTTAAAACACTCATTACAAGAGATAACCCACAAAACCCCGATTATAACTATCAAATAACTAATCCTCCAGCTCCTTTAGACCTAGAAAGTTTAGTGGGTAAACGAACAAAACAGAACTACCCTACTTTTATAAAAGATAATGACATCAAAGCACTATTATTAAACATAGATGAATACACAGGCGACTATACAACAAAACAAGCTTTAAGAATGCTCCCATATGTTTTTGTACGCCCTTATAATATTCGTTATGCAGAGTGGAACGAAATTGACTTAAAAAATAAACAATGGACTATACCAGGGACAAAGATGAAAACTAAACACGAGTTAATCGTACCCTTAACAAATAGTGTCATTAAAATTTTAGAAGAGATGAAACCCTTTAGCGGAGATGGACAATATATATTCCCAAGTTTAAAAAATAAAAATGCCCCAATGAGTGACAACACCCTTTTAGGAGCTATAAGAAGATTAGGCTATTCAAAAGATGAATTTGTTCCTCACGGATTTAGAGCTATGTTTTCCACTATCGCACATGAGAAAAGTCCTTTTTTACATGATGTAATTGAAACTCAATTAGCACATAGTGTAGGGAATAGTGTTTCTAAAGCATATAACAGAGCTAAATACCTCGAAGAACGTGTAAAGCTTATGCAATGGTGGAGTGACTATTTAGATGCTTTAAAGGCTAAAAAATGAATATATTTTCTTTACCTCTGCCTAATTGTGACTTAGCAGCACGACTTATCAATGACTTTTTTAATTATTCATTGATACAAAAAAAGTCAAAGACTACTCACGATGGAAGAACAAAACTAGCACTTTCTTTTTTATCTGTTTATTGTCCTAAAGATATAAGTAGAAATTTAGTTATTCAATTTTTAGAAAGTGTGACATCCGGTTCTAGTTCTTCAAGTAAAAATAAACAGAGTTCTTTTATGCGTACGATTTTAAAATATTTATACTCTTTGGGTTACGAAAACTGTAAATTTGAGTTACCTTATATTACAACTAATCCAAAGATACCACCTTACATTTCAGAAGATGAAATGACAAATATTTTAAATAAATACCAAAGAGCTATAAGAACAGCTCCAAATATTTGGAAAGCTAGAAGAGATTATGCACTTTTAATTTTTGCATACGCTACGGGAATGAGAGCAACTGAAATATGTAGATTTAAAATGAGTGATTTAGATAAACAAAGCGGATTTATTAGAATTGAAAATGGCAAAGGTTCAAAAGATAGATATGTTCCAATTGCTCCAAGAGCTATACGAGCATTAGAAGAACTTTATAAATATATGCCAAGTTATTTAAAATCACTTTCTACACCCCTTTTTATTTCCGATACTTTACGAGTATTTGATAAAACAACTTTATGGATGCATTTTAAAGGAGTATTTGGATTAAATCCTCACCTGTTGCGTCACACTTTTGCAACGCATCTTATACAAAACGGTTGTGACGTATATATTGTTTCAGAGTTCTTAGGACATTCAGACCTCGCAACAACTCAAATTTATACACATATCCAGCCACAGCATCTACAAGAAACGGTTAATAAAAACTTTCCGTCAATAAATACATAATCATCTTCTAGTTTGCCAAGATGGTTTTCTGGCTAATTGATTTTGTAAAGACATACTTACAATCTCACTAAATGTTTTTCCACTATTTATCTGCATTTCTTCCAAACACTTAAAAGCACTAGGAGAAATATAAACTTGTAACATTTTCATCTTACGTTCTTTTTGTCTTTGAACATAAGCTCTTTGTCGTTCTGCAACTTTCTCTAAATCTTCTTTTGATTTTTCTTTTATTTCTTTATCTTTATATTTGATATTGTATTTCTCAAAATATGAAATAAGTAATGCAGAATAAACCAATGGAGAACTACCTTTAGCTTTCTTTCTAATAGATGCATGTTGATTTCTTGTTAAATGCGGAATTAATAACTCATACGACTTTTTTAAATGATTTAATCTTTTTTCTTTTAAAGCTTCTAAAATCTTTTGTTCATTTATATCCATAGTAAACCCCTTTATCATTGAATTTATACTTTTATTCTAAAAAACACCGTTATAATATGATGATTTTTTTATAGCCCTATATTTAGGGATTTATTTAACCTTTTTCCTTTTATCGGTAAACTTTTGTTAATTTGACTAGACGCTCGGCTCAGCCTCGCTAAATTTCCTCGCTTACTCGTTCCTCGCTAATGCGCTCGTCTCTCGATCGCTGAGGAAATTCTGTCCGTTAAAGATAAAATATGTATATGAATCAGGACAAGACAAAACAATATTTTCAATCGCTAGCGTATATTGATTTTTATTTACATCTAATTTATATAAATTTGCAAATACTTTTGGATAACCATAATATGGAGGACGGCCAATTAATTCGCCAAATGTTTTCCCTTGAACTTTTGTAATATGAGCTATAACTTTACTCCAAATATCACTTGAAATAAAAAAGCCCGTTTTATTTCCATTATCCACATACGCTTGATAAATATTCATAATTCTATATCCTTTAATTGTGCTATTTCATCATTTTGGAATTTAGTATAAAGATAGTTCCATATCTCATAACTATCTTCTTTAGTTAAAAGACGATTAGAAACAGTATTAAAAATCTTTCCATCTTGTATAGTAAAAACAGTATCACTACGCCAACTTAAATCACTTATAGTAAACCCCTCACTAAATTCATTAATAAAAATATCCCTAAAATGATCAAAAGAAATCTTCTTCTTAGAAGTAGTTTTAGTATTACTTCTTTTAGTATTGTTTCCTATAGTATTACTAGTAGTTGCGTTTTCCGAGTTGGAAAAACCGAGTTGGTTTTCCCGAGTTGAGTTTCTAAACTTGGACGGGTTTTTCGAAGTTTTAGGCTCTAAATGCAATATGTATTTATTAGTTTGAAATCGTCCATTAACTCGTGACTGAACTTTTGTAAGATATCCACAACTTGAAAGTTCATCAATTATATTTAAAATTGCATTCCGACCCTCTTTTAATTGACTTTGTAAACCACTAAGTTTAAAATCCCACTTATCAGGTTTAGAGACCATAAACGTATAAAGACCTTTTGCTTTACAAGAAACGTTTAAATCATTTAAAATATTATTTGGAACTTGTGTAAAGTTAGTATTAAAATCTTTCTCAAGAATGCCCATTACTTACCTTTCACTATATAGCTTGTTGTATATATTCCAAGATATCAGACTCTTTCCAAACTGTTACACGTGGAGAAAGTTTTTTAGGTTGTGGGAGCTTTCCTTGTTTGACCCAAAGCCACACAGTACTTTTTTTAATGCCTACTAAATCCATTACTTGATTTATTCTGATTAACTTGTCCATCATTAAACCTTTTTGTGTTGTGTTAGACGAATGTTAAAATTATCGCATTGAAGTTGAACTGAACTTGTCCAATAAATTTAATAGTAAGGCTTTGAAAACATCGAGTTTATGGGGAATAATTTTATAAAAAGTTGTCCAAAACAAAAACAACGAAAAAAAGCGATGAATATTTTTAGCAGCATATTAAAATATGATGCTAAACCACAACGATCGAATGTTGTTAAAATTCACACTTTTTGTCTATTAAACACGCTAAACTGACAGATAAGTTATTTTGATTTATTAGGAGAATAGAATTTGAATATATAATATATAGTGTATTATTTACACACTTTTAAATTAATAATATTTTTTATAAGCTAATTTATATGAAATATGATATTATCCTTTATTCAGTGTGAAACATCGTGAAACATTTAAAGAGTGTTTTTTGTATTCATATCTTTAAATTTTTTATAAAATGTCGATATTTGTAACACGTATTCTGTAAAATTCAATATATATGAAGCTTTAAAGAATATAATTCGACAATTTTTTCAGGAGGTGGTAATTATGGTTGCATCAACTTATGCTAATAACAGTAGTATTACACTACCATCCTTTAATGTTCAAGAAACTTTAAAAAGCATTGTAGATTCTATTTTTGAGTATACAGAGAAACAAGCTCTTAAAAGAGAATTACAAAACATTGAAAAAAATGTAATTGCTTTAACTTCGAAAGTTCACGATTCAAATGCAAAATGTGAAGCAATTCGTGACTTTATCGAAATATATCATATAAATGATATTGAAGCAGACCAAATAATTCTTAATGAAGTAAATGAAACTGTCTTAGAGCTAAAAGATGAAATTGAAGATGTTCTAGAACGTGAAGATATACATCAAATAGATAAAACTTTTCAATCAACTCTTCTAAATGCATTTGAAGAATTGTATTCAACACTTGTAAATATAGATTTTGCAATATCTCAAAAAATAGCACAGGCTTATCTTGACGGTAAAAGCGACCCAGAACTTCTTCAAGAAGCGTGATCGACTAATAACTAAAGGAATTATAACTTTAGAGGAATATGAAAAGACTCTAAAGTTATATAAAAAGAATCCTAACGATCCAAAAATAAGACCTCATAAAATAAACTGTAAAAAAAATCATCATATAGTATCTATCACAATACCTGACACTCAAATCAGAATTTTGATTAATATAAAAGCTTGTGATTCTACTTCTATTTCTATTTGTTCCTGGATTGGAAAACATAGAGAATATGAGCGAATTATAAAAGATCAAAGAAATTGTAAATCTATATTTATAAATTGTGATGAGATAAATAATTTAATAGATGAATAATAATCAATAGGGGTTTATTTAGGGGTTTTATTTTAAAAATTTTATTCTAAACACTTTATTTTAGTTAAGTAAAGTTCCGCACAGCTCCACCATTTCTATTTAATTTTACACCTTCAAATTTCAAAAGTACAATATTTTAAATTAATTTTTTCTAAGCTTTAGCTCTTAATACATTTTGTTATAATATGAAAAATTATTATAATGAGTGAGTAGATGGAACAAATAATTGCCAGTTTTAAAGAATTTTTAGATTCAAGAGTTAAAAATATGTTTTTTATGAATTTTGTTTTTGCATGGATAATTATTAATTACAATATTACATTACGACTAGCTTTTAGTTCTGAAACAATCCAAGAAAAAATATCCTTTTTAAATAAGTTAGAATTCTCATGGTGGAGTTATATATTTTTTCCTCTTTCAATAGCACTTCTTTATATTTATCTTATCCCACTAATTAACCTTGGTATAGTTAAATTATATGATTCTTATATTCATTATTGGATTAAGGAACATGAGCATCAAAAACGTATTCAAAGTTTTCTACATAAAAAGAAAGAAGAAGAAGCACGACACAATGCTGTTACTTTCGTAAAAAGAGATATGGAACAGCAAAAAAAAGTAGAAGAAAATAATGAAAAGCAACGTGCTATAGATTTAGAAAAAGAAATAATTAAAGTTTTAGAATACAAAAAGAATCTTGAGCAACAAAAAATTAATGACAAAACAAAAGAACTACAAAATGAGATTAAAAATTTAAAAAGTAGAAATGAAAATTTAATAGACCATTTCAAAGCTTTACAATCCACTTTAGAAAGAATAGACCTAGTATTATCCATGACTGAAGGAGCCGATAATGAATTAACTAATAGCTTATCTAAACGTATTTCAGAGCTAAAAAATGCTATTGATGTAGCTTTGGAAACAACTACTAATCTACAAGAAAAATAACTTAGGAGGTATTAATAGACTTCCTATATATTAGGCATAAGGTAATTTCACGTAGCTCCACCATTTCTATTAAATTTCACACCTTCAAAATCCAAAAGTACAATATTTTAAAATTAATTTTTTCTAAGCTTTGGCTCTTAGTATCTTCTTATAAATAAATCTTATAAATTAAAAGCATACTATATTTAGTTACATGTGAGGTAGATAGAAAAAAAGGATACTTCATGAACTATATAAAAAGAAAAAGCTGGGAATTAGAAGAGAATTTTGTCACAGATGAGAGTATCTTTAACAGTAGGAGAAAGTTCCTAAAACTAGGAGCTGCTCTTGCTGTGAGTACCTCTGCAGTTATGGAACTTGCTGCCAAAGAGTTTACACCGTTGCCAAACCTGCAATACACAAAAGATTTAAACAGAAATAATCTCACTCCAAACTCTTATGAGCAAATCACCTCCTACAATAACTTTTATGAATTTACCACAAGTAAAAAAGCCGTTAAAGAAAAAGCCAAAAATTTCAGATCTGAACCTTGGAAGATATCTGTTGACGGACTTGTAGAAAAACCGTTTGATATAGACATGGAGCAACTTATAAAGAAATTTACTCTAGAAGAGCGTATATATAGATTTAGATGTGTCGAAGGTTGGTCAATGGTGGTTCCATGGATCGGGTTTGAACTCTCAGAACTGATTAAATATGCAAAGCCACTTTTAAATGCGAAATATATACGTTTTGAGACCCTTTATGACCCCGAGCAATTCCCTAACCAACAGCATAGCTTTGGATCTATTAAGTACCCTTATGTTGAAGGGCTGAGGATGGATGAGGCGATGAATCCTTTGGCTATTATAGCTGTAGGGCTTTATGGGCATACACTACCACCCCAAAACGGAGCACCCATTAGACTTATAACACCCTGGAAATACGGTTTTAAAAGTATAAAATCAATCGTAAAGATCACTTTTACAGATACTATGCCCTTAAACACATGGCACAAAGCTGCACCTTATGAATACGGCTTTTATGCCAATGTAAATCCGAATGTGGATCATCCTCGCTGGTCACAAAAACGTGAACGCCTTTTAGGTAAATTTTTCAAACAAGATACACTTATGTTTAACGGCTATGAAAAAGAGGTTGCTTATCTCTATAAAAATATGGATCTTAGGAAAAACTTTTGAATAAACATCTCTTTTTAGTTATAGCTTTGTTATTTCCTTTAGTGTTTTTATTATATATGCTGTTTGTAGCTGGGGTAGACGATCCGATTAAATATATCTATACTGTAACAGGGGCAACAGCTATCACCCTTTTATATGCTACAACTACTATCTCTTTAGTTAAAAAGATTGTCAACTTTATCAAATATCGTCGAACTGTCGGACTTTTTAGTTTTTTTTACGCTTTACTGCATATGCTGAATTTTATAATATTGGATATGGAGCTTGATTTAGAGTTTGCCATTCAAGAGACTTTAGACAAGCCTTTTATATATCTGGGGATGAGTGCATTTTTCATATTGCTTTTTATGGCCATTACATCACTTAAAAAACTATTTTCCAAGTTTTACAAATATCATAAAGTGATATATGTAGCCAT
This sequence comes from Sulfurimonas sp. hsl 1-7, assembly GCF_030577135.1. Classification (NCBI taxonomy): domain Bacteria; kingdom Pseudomonadati; phylum Campylobacterota; class Epsilonproteobacteria; order Campylobacterales; family Sulfurimonadaceae; genus Sulfurimonas; species Sulfurimonas microaerophilic. Next base: position 128,665 of record NZ_JAUIRR010000004.1, read on the forward strand.
CATACTAGTAACTATACACTTTATTATGGCGCAAAAGGCACTTAGTCTTGAACAATTCGGTTACCTTTTGATAATGGGGATTATAGTAGTATTGAAGATACTTCAGAGAACAAATCTGATAAAGTTATAATTCAATCCCAAACTTCCCAACTACATAAATCACACTGTAATATGCCACTATCGTTAATGCAGTTGCAATAAACATACTCAACGGAAATCCAATACCTTTTTTAATGAGGATTGGAAATACTATAAACAAAGTCATAGAAGGTGCTATGAGCCAAACTATTCTTTGGGAAAACTCTACTGCACTGTTTGAACTTCCAGTATCGACATACATCCAAGTCATAGCGAGGATCGATACCAAAGGTATTGCCGCAAGTAATGCACCCGCTAAAGAGTACCTTTTCCCTATTTCAGATATAAGTACGATCAGCACTGTCGTGATTAGTAATTTAACTACATAATAAGCCATTATTTTTCTCTCTGTTTTCTATCTTCTAAGAATTATACACAACCTTATTGTGATCAAAGCATTTTATGTGCATAATGCGAAATAAAAAAGGAAATATTTTGAAATATGTTGCATTTGTTTTTCAAGATGAAGATGAGTTTACGGCTGTTGTTCCCGACATTTCTGGCTGTATAGCTTCAGACGATACAGAAGAAGAGGCATGTGAGGCAATTCTAGATGCTGTCGAGTTATGCCTTGAAGATGAAAAGCTTCCCACAGCAAATACACTTGAGTATTTTACAGATGAAGTTCTAAACAAGCTGGGTCTTCCTTTAAACGCTTCGAGATACGTTGTAGATGTAGAAGATGAGGGTGAGAACTCATACAGTGCAAAGATTAGCAGTTAAAGGGGTCTATTCCCACATCGAATGTTCTTAACTCTAAGCGTATAGGTTTAAACTTATACACTTTTTTGTTAATAAATAACTCTGGCAGTAGAATCTCCACCTCTTTATTTGGAGTGCTGCCAATACCTCCCTCAATCACCAATGTTACAGTAGAATTCGTCTCTTTATTGTTTATCGGCGTACTTAAAGGAAGGGAGTTGTTTTGACAATAAACATTTCCAAAAATAAAATCAGTTGTAATTGTTGAATTATCCGATAAATTTTTCAACCTAATATTTTTAGCACCAATCCTCCAAGGTTCAGTCACATTAGTTTTTATTTTCAACAAAATGTTTAGTTCGTTGTTTGTACTCCATTGTCGCCAGTTAACTCGTCCAAATATGTCAAAATCACCTACCTGTTTTTCAAACCCTTTATTTTCCATAGTTTCGAGTATATTTTTACAAGACAAATGGGGTGTAAGTCTTCTACATTCGTTATATCTATGAAGTTTTTTACTCTCTATAGCTTCTGTCAGATAGTCAGCATTTTTACCCAGTGAATGAGCTTTCATTACGATCGAAGAGCTAGGATATACACTATCTTTGTACTCAATTGGAGGAAGTACCATCTCAACAGATGCAGGCTTTTCTGTTAAGTTATGCTCCTCTTTAAACCAGAACTCTACACTCATAAAAGTAGATTCACTTAAAGTAGTCATACTGTTTTTTACAACTGGACAAAACTGTTCAAACTGCAAAGGAGTATCGATTTTTACTTTGCCACTTGCGTGCATTCGCATCGTAGTATTCTCCTGGAGTGTTTGTCGATCTGGGTAATTGAGTGTAATAGTATCTGAAAGAAAACGAAGATCAACCCCGGAAGGTGCCTTTAATATGATCTCATACCTATAATCATCCTCCGCGCTTTTATAGGTTTTTCTCGTTTTAACATTAACTGTAACATTACTGGGTAATTCAAACGTAACGCCTGAAGGTGGTCCTGCCTGACCGCCGCAATATGCCAACACCTCTTTTGCTGTTTTATCGGCATAACTTGGTTTATAATATCCTCCATAAAAATTTGGAACACAAGATGAGAGTAAAAAAGCTATTAAGAGAAGAAAAATCAACCTCATTCGTCACTCCTTGCAAACATAAAACCGTATTGATTATATCATAGATCTTTACCAATATAAAAAGTGCTATAATAAAAAACAGACAAATTTTAAGGCTAAAAATGAAGAAAATTGTTCTCCTTACGGTGATTGTTTTAAGTGCATTTGGAGTGTATATTTTTCAAAACAATTCACAATCTTCCGATCAACAATCTACGTTTTACGGAAACATCGAAAACCGTACGCAAAAGCTCTCATTTCGCTTCCTTGGGACTATAAAAACAGTTCCAAAAGATGAGGGGGAACAATTCTTAAAAGGGGATCTCTTAGCGACACTTGATACTACACCCCTGCTCTATGAGATCGAACAACTCCAAACACAGATCGATGGTGAGACAAGCATCTTAAATAAACTTCGAGCCGGGTACAGAAAAGAGGATATTGCCCAGGCAAAAGCGGCTATGCAAGAGGCTAAGGCTCTTCTTGATGGGGCAAAAGATACATATACACGTCAAAAACAACTCTATGAGAGTAAAACGACAGCCGAGCAAACCTACATTCTCACAAAAACAGCCTATGAAAAGGCACAAGCTTCATATGACAAAGCTGCAAGCTCATACAAGCTGCTACAAAACGGTTATCAAAAAGAGGATATTCTAGCGCAAGAGAAAAAAGTAGCAGCACTCAAGCTCCAAAAAAAGAGCTTAGAGTACAATCTCAAAGAGTCAACTATCTACGCACCGACAAACGGTACGGTTCTTACTCGCTACGTAGAGCCTAACTCCGTCATTGTAGCTGCACAGAGTATCTTAGAAATAGCACTTCAAAATGAATACTGGGTACGCGCATACATCAGTGAAGCAGAGCTAGGAGAGATCAAACAAGGGCAAAAGATGCTTATTTACAGCGACGCAAGAGGTGAGCCTTATCAAGGGTATGTAGGGTTTATCTCACCTATTGCAGAGTTTACCCCTAAAAACATCGAAACACCACAGTTACGTCCCGATCTCGTTTATAGGTTTCGCGTTATCATTACAAACCCTACGCCTGAGCTAAAACAAGGGCTTCCTGTAACGATCAAAACTTTATAAGAGACTCCATGAAGCTGGTCACTGCGCAAAATCTTTCTAAAACTTTTCAAGAGCAGGACTCCCCTGCGTTAAATGATATAAGTTTTTCTATTGAGTGTGGAAAGATTACCGGAGTTGTAGGACCAGACGGTGCTGGAAAATCAACACTCATACGTCTCATTGCAGGGCTGCTTGAGCTCTCGCAAGGCTCTTTAGAAGTTCTTGGAACTGCCCTCCCATCTAAAAAAGATGATTTTTTACAAGATATCGGTTATATGCCGCAGCGCTTTGGTTTGTACGAGGAGCTCAGCATTGATGAAAATCTCAACCTCTATGCAAATCTGCAAGATATCCCCTCACCAAAAGAGAGGATCGAAGAGCTTTTAGAGTTTACGGAACTCAAACCTTTTCGAACAAGAAAAGCGGGAGACCTCTCAGGAGGGATGAAACAAAAACTCGGACTTGCATGTGCACTCATTAAAAAACCGAAACTGCTTCTTTTGGATGAGCCGAGCGTAGGAGTCGATCCGATCTCAAGACGCGCATTATGGAATCTTGTACAGACACTTTTAGATGATGAAGTCGCCATACTTTGGAGTACATCTTATCTTGATGAAGCGGATCAGTGTGATGAGATTATCTTGCTCAACGAAGGTTCTATGCTCTACCACGGGACTCCCGAGCTTATGAAAAAACCGATCAAAAACGAGGTCTATCTCATCGAAAACATCAGGGTAGAAAAACGCTCTTTGCTCTCTAAACTTTTAGAATCAAGCTCAATTATGGATGCCGTTTTAGTGGGAGAATCGATCCGTGTAAACCTTATGCCTGACACCCCTTTTCCCCTTAGCTATCTGCAAGAAGCCGATCCTAAAGCAACTACTAAAATTACAGAGCCTACCTTTGAAGATGCCTTTATAAAGATGCTGGGGGTAAAAACCATTGCCACCTCTTTACTCGCCCAGCAGATGCAGCAAAAACCTGTGACGGATGCAAAGCTCATCGAAGCAAAAAGTCTGACGAAAAAGTTCGGTGATTTTACCGCAACCGAAGATATCGACTTCTCGATCGGCGAAGGGGAGATATTTGGTTTCTTGGGACCAAACGGTGCTGGAAAATCGACCACATTTAAGATGCTGTGCGGCTTGCTTACACCTACAAAAGGTACTGCAACGGTAATGGGGGAAAATCTCTATCTGACAAACACAAATGCAAGGGAGCAGATCGGGTATATGGCGCAAAAGTTCTCTTTGTATCAAACACTCAGCGTCAAAGATAACTTAGAGTTTTTTGCAGGTGTTTATGGACTCTCACGATCAGAGCGAAAAAAGAAGATCGATGCAATCGTAGAGACTTTTGATTTTACACCCCATTTAAATACAAGGACAGAACTGCTTCCTCTTGGGCTAAAACAACGTCTGGCACTCTCGTGTGCCTTAATGCACGAACCCTCCGTTTTGTTTTTAGATGAACCCACAAGCGGTGTCGATCCGATCACCCGAAAAGAGTTCTGGACCCACATCAACGGAATTATTAAAAAAGGGATCTCAGTTATGGTTACGACCCATTTTATGGACGAGGCACAATACTGCGATCGTATAATGCTCATCTACCAGGGTAAAGCTATCGCCGTGGGAACTCCCGATGAACTCAAACATAAAGTTTCCAAAAACGCTACAATGGAAGATGCTTTTATACAACTGATCGAGAGATATGAACAAAGGAAAACACTATGAAATTCCGCAGACTGAGTGCCCTTTTAGTAAAAGAGACTTTCCAGATCGTCCGAGATCCCAGTGCTATACTTATCGCATTCATACTCCCTTTGATCCTCCTTTTTTTAATGGGATATGCCGTTTCTCTCGATGCAAAAAAACTCCCTTTTGGAATCATCAATAAAAGTGCAACACTCAGCTCCCATACTTTGATCCAAAAGTTTGCCGCATCACCCTTTTTTAAAACCACTTTTGCTTATAACGAAAAGAAACTTCTCAAAGATATAGAGACAAACCATCTTAAAGGCCTTCTTATAATAGATGAGGATTTCGGACTTAACAATGAGTACAAATTTCAACTCCTGGTCGATGCAAGCGATCCAAATACGGCAGGGCTACTGCAAAAATACACCTCTGGAATTATTCAAAACTGGTCGGTTGAAGAGGGAATAGTTGCCAAACTCCCTATTGCTATCAAACCTAGGTACTGGTTTAATCCCGAAACATCAAGCCGCTATTTTTTACTCCCCGGCTCGATCGCAGTTATTATGACGTTAATCGGCACTTTGCTTACCGCTTTGGTAATTGCCAGAGAGTGGGAGCGCGGCACTATGGAAGCATTAATGGCTACACCTGTTTCTATGACGGAGATCATTGTCGGTAAACTCCTTCCCTACTTCCTTTTGGGTCTGGGTTCAATGTTACTGTGTTTTGTGGTGGCCTACTTTTGGTATGAGATCCCGTTTGAGGGAAATATCTTTCTCCTCTTTATACTAGGGGCATTTTATCTCTTCCCTTCACTGAGCATCGGACTGCTGATCTCAACTTTGGCAAAAAACCAGTTTGTAGCTGCACAGGTTTCACTCATAATCGGTTTTCTTCCCGCATTTTTACTCTCAGGGTTTTTATTTGAGATCGAAAATATGCCCTACTGGCTACAACTCGTTACCTATATCTTCCCTGCACGCTATTTTGTAGAGTCGTTACAGACCATCTTTTTAGTGGGAAATATCCCCTCCCTTTTTCTCAAAGATATTTTTGCAATGACCCTGGTAGGAACATTTGTCTTTATACTTGTTATGAGAAAAAGTAAAAAAGGTTTGGAATGATTCGACGGCTGCTTGCACTTATAATAAAAGAGTTCTTAGCGATCAAAAACGACAAAAAAAGTCTTTTTGTGGTGATTGTACCACCCCTTATACAGGTATTCATATTTGCTTTTGCAGCAACTTTAGAGGTTAAACATATTGATTTGGCGGTGATGGATAAAGACGGTTCTCGTGCAAGTTTGCAACTCATTCAACACTTAAAATCCTCATCCTATATACAAACACTAAAGCGTGTAGAGACTAAAGAGGAGTATGAAGATCTTATTGATCGTGAAAAGATTTTGGCTACGCTCATTATCCCTCAAGCTTTTGGGAAAGATCTACGCTCAGCCGATGCAAAAATCGGAATCATTTTTGACGGACGCCACTCAAATACGGCACAAATAGCCGAGGGGTATCTTACAAGTATCATCAACAGTTACTCTGCAAGCTTGCAACAAAAAGAGCTTCCAATCAAGCTGCAGAGCCACTTTTTATATAACCAGAACCTCAATAACTTTTGGTGGATAGTTCCCAACCTTTTCGGCTCTGTTACAATGGTGGTTGCAATGCTTCTAACCTCCCTCTCCATTGCAAGAGAAAGGGAGCTTGGAACATTTGATCAGGTGCTTGTCTCCCCGCTTCGCCCATATGAAATTCTTCTTGGAAAACTGCTACCTGCACTTTTTATCAGTACCTTAGAGTCTACCCTTATCCTCTTTGCGGCTATATTTATTTTTGATGTACCTTTTGTTGGTTCTATATTTATACTCTATACGGGTGTAATTGTATTTTTATTCTCTATGTCTGGAGTGGGACTGCTTATCTCTTCGATCTCAAATACACAGCAACAAGCGATTCTCGGTTCTTTTGTAGTTTTACTCCCATCGTTTTTAATCTCCGGATTTGCGACACCCGTTGAGAATATGCCCTCGTGGTTACAATCTTTTTCGTCACTTTTCCCGCTTAAATACTATCTGGTTTTAATTAAAGGGGTATTTTTAAAAGATATCTCGTGGGATGAAGCTTTTACACTTTTAATGCCGATGGTTGGACTTGGAATAGTTTTTATGTTAATTGCGATGATGTTTTTTCGCAAACGCTCGAGATAAGCGCTTACTTTATAAACCTTAATGCTTTTTTTGTAAGTGACGAGATCGGTGCACTCTCTATCTTATCGAGTTCAAACCATTCAATCTCATCTGATATATCTTCCATTTTATAAAGATGAACACTCAAACGGTACTTTGTATAGGAGTGTTTAAATACTCCGATCAAGTTCTCTTCAACCGGTTCAACTGTTGGAAGTTCAAGCATATTTTTATACATAGGACCGTGGGAAAGTTTAAGAGCTATCTTACCATCTTTGACCGACAAGGCGTAAAATAGTTCTAATGATTCATACTCTTTTTTCTTAGTCTCTGTATATAGTTCCGGCTCGTTTTTCCCTTCACATTCGTCAAAAAGCGGGCACTCCTCACATTTTGGATTTTTCGGCAAACAGATCATCGAGCCGAGGTCCATTAATGCAAGGTTATGTTCACGCGGAGCTTGTTCATTTAACAGCTCCTCTGCTTTTTCCCAGATCACGCCCTCTTTTACATCCAAAAGTGCAAAAAATCGTTTAAGCACCCTTGCGATGTTTGTATCTACAACAGGGACACTCTGTTTATATCCGAAACTGCAGATCGCACTTGCAGTATATTTTCCGATTCCCGGAAGTTTGAGTAACTCTTTTAGATCACACGGCAGAGAGTTTTGAACAGATTGTGCCGTAGCATGAAGATTTCGTGCCCGAGAATAGTAGCCCAATCCGCTCCAACAAGCAAATACCTCATCAAGCGGTGAATCTGCCAGTTTTTCAAGAGTTGGAAATTTTTCTAAAAATCGCGGGTAGTATTCCTGTTCAACACGATTTACCTGGGTTTGTTGCAGCATGATCTCGCTGAGATAGATATGGTAGATATCTGTGGTATTTCTCCAGAGTAAAGAGTGTCTACCCTCTTTTTCATACCACTTTAAGAGTTTTTCTTGCACATTATGCAATCTTTTTATCCTTTAGACACTAGATATTTAAAACTGCCCACTCGCTATTTTTCAACGCTTCAGTTAAAAACTCACCTGTATGACGAACCTTGATCCCTATCTCTTCTAAAAGCTCAATACCTTCATACTCTTCCGTACACAAGATGCATGAACTAAATTCTACATTCTCTTTTTGCATCTCTACGACTTTTTCTCTAACAAAGCTATTATTTTTAGCAGGGATAATAGATGCACCCCAGAACATAACATGAACGTGTTTCCAATATTCTCTAGGCATCGAGACACTTCCGTATAGTAATGGAAACTTAACAATAGTATCAACATTATCAGTACTGATAACTATAAGTAATTTATCTTTCATCATATCCTCACAATTCCCGGAATTATATCACAGAATTATGATACTTTAGAAGCTATTTTTTGTGAACTTTCACCTGATTTCTACCACTCTCTTTTGCCAGATACAAGGCTTTATCTGCTGAATTAAATAAAGTTTGAGCATCCATATCGTGAGTAATTTCAGCGACACCGAAACTTGCCGTTATCTTAATAAATGCAAGCGGTGTTTCACTGATTGCCACTCTTAATTTTTCGGCAAGTAAATAAGCAGATGAGCTTGGTTTATTAACAATCAACACAAACTCTTCACCACCCCATCTAAAAACAAGGTCATCACTTCGAATATTGTTTTTTAATAACTTCGCCAAATCTTTTAAGATACCATCTCCAACATCATGTCCGTGCGTATCGTTAATCTTTTTAAAATGATCTATATCGATCAAAATTAAAGAGAAAATATCCCCGTTGTTATGATAAGCAGAAAGTTTTTCTTCGATCACGTCATTGTACTTTCTTCTATTGTAGAGTTTTGTAAGTGTATCTTTAAAGGCTTGGGTTTGGAGCTGTTTCTCCTTCTCCATCTGCTGAGTAACATCTTGGCTGATACTCACATAATAAAGAGGATTTCCCATATCGTCGACAATGGTACTAATATCTTTTTTATCGTAAAAGAGTGAACCGTCTTTTTTTCTACTTACAAATACATCACTAAATGTACCCCTTGTCAAAATAGAGTGCCACATCTTTGAATAGAACTCTTTATCTTGTTCATTAGACTTTAAAACTCTCGAATGTCTTCCGATCAATTCCTCTTTTTTATATCCTAATTTTTCACTAAAAGAGTTGTTTATGTAAACTATAAAACCTTCTAGATCAGTTACTAAAATCAGGTTATTAGAGATATCTACGATCGAGCTTAAAAGTTTTTCGTGTTTTAGTTCTAGTCCCTTTTTATCTATAATTCTTTGAAAAGAGACATAGCCTATTAGCTCTTGTTCTTTATTTTTTAAAGGGGTAATGGACCATTTTACATAATAAGGGGCTCTGTTTTTCTTATAGTTTACAGTTTGTCCTACAAACTTCTCCCCTCTTTTCAATCTCTCTTTGAGTTCTTGTAAAACTTCATAGTTCGATTCCGTACCTTGAAACATTTTTGGATTTTTTCCAAGGACTTCCTCTTTTGTATAACCTGTTGCTTCACAAAATGTTTTATTTACATAGAGAATTTGAATGCCTTTATCCCAATTCGCATCTGTAACTACAACAGAGTCAAAAGAGGCTTCAAAAACTTCATATAAAGATTTTTCATCCACTACATTCAATAATGATGTAAGCTGTTCCATCTATTCTTCACTTTACTTTTACGTGTATCAGAGTACAAATACAGATATTTTAATACCTTATTATATTCACCTATCCATTAAAACCTAATAATATATCTATTATAACACCTATTGCACAGAATAAGTTCATATAACTGTTTAATTTTATAGCTATTTTATTTTAATTATCATATTTAGAAATAATATATTTGATAAAAACAACTAATTATGTTGAAAAAAATCGGTAATAATTAGGTAAAATAAATTAATAGGAGTTCTTATGAAATACACTTTACAATTTAGAATCTGGCACTGGTTAAACGCTATCATAGTTCTTGGTTTATTAGGAACAGTCTTTTTAAGAAAAACTTTTTTAAGTTGGAGAACAAACTCTGAGATCTTGATGACAAAACTAGCTGAGATCAACATAGAGATAACTTCCGAACAGGCAAAAGTACTTGCAAAAGCTATACGTGCAGGTATGTGGGAGTGGCACATCATACTCGGATATGCTCTGGCATTTTTAATTATCTATAGAATCTATCTGTTTTTTATGGATAAAAGTGAACAAGAGAGTTTCAGCTCTTTAACTCTACATAAAAAAGGTGTTAAAATCTCTTACTACATAGTGTATGTAACACTGTTTTTTATGGCTGTAAGCGGTCTTGCTATCCACTTTTATAAAGAGTTGGAATTAACTAAAGATTTTGTAGGTTCACTCAAAGAGATACATGAACTTGTGTATAACGTAATCCTTTACTTTGTTCCTTTACACATAATCGGTGTAATAGTTGCAGAGACGCGGGATGAAAAAGGATTAGTCTCTACTATGATTAACGGGGAGAAATAATAAGCCGAATTTATAAGCCTATAAAACGATTTTCTTCAACTCAGATGGAGGAAATCCGAACTGGCTTTTAAATTCACGGCTAAACTGAGCAGGGCTTTCATACCCTACTTTATATGCTGCATCGACAACTTTCATCTTTTCAAATAAAATGTACTGTCTTGCTTTATTTAATTTTACTTTTTTTATGTATTGAATAGGAGAGTCGTTAAAGATCTCTTTGAACTTTCTATGAAAATTAGCTTTACTCATCCCTGTTTTTCTTGCAAGTTCATCAATGCTGATAGTATCTTCAAGATGGTCTTGTATATCGTCTACAATGTTGGATATTCTAGAGAACTGAGTGTTTTTACTACATAGTTCCACTAAATGTTTTCCGGCTTCACTTTGAATAATTCTATAGTAAATTTCATCTAATATATGTTCACCTAATACTCTGCTGTCTTGAGGGTCAAGCAAGCTTTTCATTAAACTGTTAAAAGCTGAATCAAGCTCATTATTCATATCACCGGTAACTACATTTTGTGGCATTTTCTTAGTTTTACTCTGAGGTATTTCATCAAGTAAAGCAGTAATTCTTTGTAACCTTTGCATATCAAGGTCAATATAAAGTCCTTTAGTTACTTTGTCAAATACAAAAGATGCACATTCAAAAGGCTGTACCGCAGCGATTATGACATAATGATCGCTGCTAAGTGTTACTTGCTGGTTATCTATATAGCCTCTTTTTTGCCCACTCGCTATTAAAATAATTCCCCTTTTATAGAGTAGCGGTTTCCCCTGCTCGTGATGATTTATCTGAAACAGTTTAACTTCATCCAAAAAAGTGTGTTTAAACCCCTGCCTTTTTCCACATCCGTACTTTGTAAGTAACTCTTGAATCAAAATCTCTTTCATGGAAATTTTTTCCTTAATTGATACGAATAGGCAAAAAATATAGAGAATTACCCATTCATTTTATTTAAATTATACACTATTATTCAAAAAATATTTTTAATTTCATTAGGAGAATAGATGAATCAAACAATACTAAAATCAATTGTAGCAACACTAATTTTAGGAACTACCGCACTGTATGCAACTAACGGAGACAACCTCATCGGTCTTGGTGCAAAATCACGAGGAATGGGTGGAATAGGTATAGGTATGAGTCATGGAGCAGAGTCTGGACTAGCCAACCCTGCAATGATCACTTCTGTAAAATCAACTGAGATCTCTTTTGGGGGAACAGTTTTTATGCCTGATGTTAAATATAATGCAGGAGCAGGCTATCAGCAAAGTGATGCAGACTTAAATGTAATTCCTGAAGTATCTATAGCATCTAAAATTGATGAAAACCTTTATATCGGAATAGGTATTTGGGGTACTGCGGGGATGGGTACTGACTATCGTAACGATACAACAGGAACTACGATGCAGATGGTAACAAACTTACAATTAATGCAGTTTGGTATCCCTGTAGCATACAAATATAATGGTCTAAGTCTCGGTGTGACAGGTATTATGCAATACGGTGCACTAGATATCAATTATGTATATGGCTCAAATGTAGGTGCAGGATTTGCTCAAGATATCGCTTTTGGTTACTCTGTAGGTGCAGCTTACGACTTTGAGAACGTAGGGGTATCAGGTCTTACTCTTGGTGTGGTATATAAATCGGCAATTGAGATGGACTATAACGATCAACTGACAAATGCAACTGCTCCTTTTGCAGTAGCCGGTGTTACAGGAATTCCACAACAACTTGAACAACCTGTTGAATACGGTGCAGGTATATCTTATAACTTTAATGCCCACACTGTTGCATTTGATTACAAACGCATCCTTTGGAGCGATGCTAAAGGGTATGAAAACTTTGGTTGGCAAGATCAGAATGTTTATGTACTCGGGTATCAATATGCATTTACAGACTGGCAGGTGCGTTTAGGGTATAACTATGCAAAAAATCCTATTGACGAATTAAACCCGACGGTAAATGGCGGTGCTGCATTAAACATGTTCAACCTTTTAGGGTTCCCTGCAACCGTTGAACAACACTATACTGTAGGTGCTACGTATGCTTTCAATGAGAAGTTTTCATTCGATGCAGCGTTTGTGTATGCACCTGAGATCGAAGAAAATTTCGCATCTATAGGTTCAAAACACAGCCAATCAAGTGTAACTCTTCAGGCTAATTTTACGTTTTAAATCTTATCTAAAATAAAATACGGGGGAAAATCCCCCAAAAAGATTGCAAAATTAAATTATATGTAACTGTTACTTTTCTAGAAGAAGAATAAATAAAAGAATATTTATTAGAAACATAATTGTAAAAGCTATCCTATAAAACAAGATTGGAGAGCGTTCTATTAAAGAACTGCTTTTTGTAAAATAAGGTTTTACATTTTGTGGAGATTCTAATTCGTATGTCATTTCGGAATAATGTTTATATCTTCTGTCTGACTCAATTGCAATCGCTCTTAAAATGACACTATCAAGCCAAGATGGAATGTTATTATTATATACACTTGGTTTTTTAGCTTCTTTAAATGTAGGGGTTGAAAATGGTTCAACCTCTCCATAGGGATAATGTTTGGTTAACGCTTTGTATAAGGTTACACCTATAGCAAATATTTCCGTGCTTTCATTAATGCTTCCCTCTATAAAACGTTCAGGTGCAAGAAAACTAGGCGTCCCGGCACGAGATTGAATCGAAAACAATTCAGTGATGCTGCCGAAGTCAACTATTTTAAACTCTTTTTGATCCTCCACAAGGTTTACTATAATATTCTCAGGTTTTATATCTCCATGTACAAGGTCATATTTTAAAAGATACTGAGAAAGTTGCAATAATGTTTTTGCAAGTTGTATAGTATCATCTACACTTAAGTGTCTATGCTCAATATACGTTTTGAGATCAGACCCGTTACAGTATTGCATTACATAATAACGAAACGTTCTATTTTCGGGTATATGTACAGTTGGAAACAATACTGTTTTAAGCCGCTTTGCATTCCAAACCTCTTTAACATACAGGTCTAAAATCTCTTCATCATCTAATGCTTCTACGGGAGCAAACTTAAGTACATACTTTATCCCATCCTTGTTTGCTAACCAGGTTCTATTGTTTTGTATAAGTGATTTCTCTAATGTATAACCATCTATTATTTCCTCTCTTTTTAAAGAAACAGGAATTTGTAAATTTTGATTTTTTAATTCAGTAAGTTCATTAATTCTATCGACATTCAACACTACTGCTGTTGTATCGTCAGCAAGGTCTTCATTCATCACCCTACTAGCTTTTTTCACTAGATTATATGCACCGGAAACTATACTGTTTTCAATGATATTCTCACTTAGTACGTTATAAAGGCCATCACTACAAAGTAAAATTTTGTCACCGTTTTGAATTATGTTTTCAAAATAATATGGTTCTATGTTTTCATTAATACCAATTGCCTGAGTCAGTACACCTTCATATCCGGATTCATTCATAGAGTGATCAAACGACACTTGTGTTAAACTTTGATCCCTATATAAATAAATTCTTGTATCCCCAATATTAGCGCCGTAAAGCCTATTGCCTTCAATCACTACAATTGCAAGAGTAGTGACCAACTCAACTCTTTCGTAATTTATGAGTGATTCTTTATAGAGGATATTGTTAATAGATTTTATAAAGCTCTTCATCGATTTTTCTATCGACCATGATTTTGGACGATTTTTAAAATTGTTGATAAGGTATGTAGTAGTTCGTTTTGCAGCCTCAGCACCTTCAGCGGCACTACCGACTCCATCACAAACAACGGCAATGGTAAGCCCACCTACAGATTGTACATCATAAAAATCATCACCGGTTAAGTTCTTTCTTTTTGCAAGTGAAAATCCGCTATTTTGAATGTTTGCTACCATTGTTATCCCGTCTTATCTTGTGTTTTATATTATACTCAAATCAGAACTATTTTATTGAAAATTTGTAATCCAACATTACCCATGCTTTTTGCACATCATTTGTATAACCTGTCGCTTTTCCCTTTGAATATGAAGCATACTTAATTAAAGCGCCAACATCTTTTACAAAAGGTAGAGGATGTGTGTATAAAAAGTCAATTTCACTTCCTAGATCATCCGTTGTTCCACTTCCCGAAGCCATAGCTTTATCGGCAGTAAATTTATGATATACGGCTAAAAGTTTCCCAAAATCTTTATTTGCATATCCTAAACGAATGTTGAGATCTTCCAGACCTCCTTGCGGAACGCTTGCTACATAAAACACATCTGCCCAGCCGTTAAACTTGTGATTCGTGCCGAGTGAAGGATTGAATGCAGTTTTACCGTCACTCCCTGTTGTACCACTTAAAAATTCATAATTTACACCTGCTAAAATACCTGAGATATTTACACCAAAGTCAAGATTGTAGTATGAAGCATCAGCTTTTGCTTTTGCCCCGCCATTAATATTCATAGTAGCATCGTTTTGTATGGCATACTCAGCTCTGTAATTAAGTTTTACACCATTTGTAGCCACATCCCCTGTTAATGCAAGACCATAAATATCACCTAGTTCGGCTATCATATAGTCATATGCTGTAATTTTCAATTCCGGCATAACCGTATAGCTTGCATTCAACAGTACACTGTTAGTATCATCTGTATCACCTGCACCTACACCTTGTAGACCATACACCCAGGCTGCAAGCACTGAAAGATTTTTTACAGAGTTATCCGAAACATATAAAGTATCATATGAACGTTCAAATTGTCTCCATCCCACTGTACCAATAAAACGCTGATTATCCAGATTTACTTGTGAACGACCTGCATGTAAAGTAGTTTTCCCAATTTTGTAGTTAATATCTGCATTTGAGATCATTGCTTTTTGAGGATCTTTAATTACATCATACTGTGTCTCACCGTTAGCAGTACTGTTATATTTATCCGATCCAAAATTGTTTACAGATATCACACCGATATTTGTACTTAATCCATCAACATCAAAAAGCTTTGCATTGATAGTTAATTTTGTTCTTGCAGTATATGCATTTGCAGCATCTTTTCCATTATCTTTAACCTCTGCATACTCATATCTAGGACGGATTTCTCCATCTAATTTCAGATCACTAAAAACGTTTACGCCATCCGCTGCACTAGCAACTGAGTAAGAACCCATTAACGAATATAGAGCAACAGCTGATACCATTATTTTTTTCATTACGTTATCCTTTTTTATCTTTATCTTTTTAATATTCTTATTGGTAAAAAAGCTGGTGAAGAATTAAATTCTTCCTCCTGCTTGTACACCCCAAGTTGTTCTCCATCTAGTTTTTACTAATGAAATTCCACTAATTGCAATAAGTACAACAATGGCAAAAATAGTAAATCCTGCAGCATAGCCGTCAAATGCACCTTTTGACCATCCAAGTGTTTTAATAAGGGCTGTACCACCCAGACCACCTGCAGCACCGATAATTCCAGTCATAATTCCAATATCTTTACCAAAACGCTGTGGTACTAATTGAAAAACAGCACCGTTAGCCATACCAAGGTTTGCCATGATCAAGAATAAAACTACAATTGCTACTCCAAACGGAAGCGTGATAGTTGCATTTACCATAGCTAAAAGAGTTACTGTTCCAAAAAAGATATAAAGTGATTTAATTCCACCAAGTTTATCAGCGATTGCTCCACCTACCGGACGAAGAACAGCACCTGCGAATATACATAATGCTCCAAAATACCCTGCTATAACTTTTACATTCTCTTCGTTAAGAACATCTAGACCAAAAGCAGACATATCAGCTTGATATGTGTTCATAAGATAAACTTTCATATATCCTGCAAAACCTACAAAACCACCAAAACTTACCGCATAAAAAAGGTTAAACCACCATGTGTCTTTATCACGTAAAAGTTTCATATAGTCTTTTAACTTTTTAGGGTTTGCTTTGTATACAGATTCAGGAGCATTCTTAGCTAAAAATGCGTAAGCTATAAAGACAACGATAGCCATCACAGCACCCACACCAAATACTGATTCCCAACCATAATACTCAGCAATTTTTGGAGCGAATAAGAAATCAATAACAACCCCGATATTACCAGCGCCTGCAATACCTAAAACAACACCTTGCAGTTTTGCCGGATACCATTGCCCTGCTTGCGGCAATGCCACTGCAAAAGAAGCTCCGGCAAATCCAAGACCAAGAGCTACCAGCAGTAATGTTTCATATGTTATGCTGTTTCCTTGTAAATATGCAGTTAGTAATGCTGTAATAACTACACCTTGAGCTAAAAGAGCGGTTAGCTTAGCCCCAAGTTTGTCTACTCCAAAACCAAGTAATATTCTAAGAAGTGCTCCTGAAAGTATAGGAAGAGATAGTAAAGTTGCTTTTTCTCCCGCTGTCATAATATGACCACCCAGAGCTAAAGCTTCAGCTATTTCTGTACTTAATGGACCTAACATTGTCCACACCATAAAACTCATATCAAAATATAAAAAGGCCATAAACAATGTTGGAGTATGTCCCTTTCCTATTAAATCTTTAAACCCTGCCATTTGGTGTTCCTTATCTTAATTTTACATTAACTCATTCGAGATATAAAATTATATACCAATAAAATATCTATTTAAACACTATATTGATTACTTTTTAATCATTTTATCTTTAATTTTACATTAAACAGATGCTAGAATTTTATCAGTCAGATAGTTAAATTAAAGGATATAGGATGAAAACATTACCTATAGTATTACATAATAAAAAGATTTTGCTTATAGGTGCTGGAAAAGTGGCATTGCAAAAAGCAAAAGTGTTACACAATAATAATATAGACTTTGAAGTGATAGCACAAGATGTTACTACTAATATAGAAGAGTTCACATCAAAATTGAAATATAAAACATTTCAAAGCTCTGATCTTAAAGATTATGAAATAGTGATCGATGCAACTGGTAATGAAGATGTTACTTCTTTATTGTTAGAGTTAAAAAAACAAAGAAATATCTTACTCAATGTTGTAGATGTACCTGAACTTTGTGACTTTTATTTTGCATCACTTGTACAATACGGTCCATTAAAGATTGCAGTCAGTTCTGGAGGTGCGTCTCCGACAATCACTCAAGTTGTACGTGACAAGATCAAATCTATGCTTCCACGCGAACTAGAACAACTCACAGAAGAAAAACTGCAACTTCGTAAGCAAAATATCATAGAGCCGCAAAAGACAAAACAAGAGACACAACAACTTCTTGGAAAAGTGTACCTCGTAGGATGTGGGACTGGTGATGTAGAGCTTTTAACACTCAAAGCGTACAGAATTATTCAAAGTGTAGATGTTGTATTTATCGATCACTTAATTGCAGATGAGATTTTAGAGATCATTCCAAAAGAGACAAAACGTGTTTTTGTCGGTAAGCAAAAAGGGTTTCACTCTGTCAAACAAGAAGAGATAAACGAACTTCTTTTAGAACATGCCAAACAGGGGCTGAGCATTGCAAGACTTAAAAGCGGTGATCCATATATATTTGGCAGAGGGAGTGAAGAAGCTATATCTATGGTTGAAAATGGGATCAAGGTCGAAGTTATTCCGGGTATCTCTTCAGCCATTGCAGCACCCCTTTTAAGCGGTATCGCTCCTACAGCCAGAGGATATGCAACGAACTTATCAATAGTTTCTGCACACTTAGCCGGTAATAGAGTGAACTTGGAATGGATACCACTTTTAAAATATCCTAACCATACAGTTGTCGTACTTATGGGTGTATCACGTGCAAAAGAGATCAAAGAGTGTGCTATAAAAATCGGGACAGATATCACTAAACCCGTGGCGGTGATATCAAACGCCTCGCGAACAAACCAAAGTGTCAATACAGGTACTTTGGAAAACTTAGAAGAGTTGTGCACAAATGCCAAGCGTCCTGCACTTATAGTCTTTGGAGATGTTGTAAATCTTCACAGTGTATTACCTAAATTTGGAGAATAATTATGAAAAAGTTAGAAGAAATAAGTATTGCTAGAAATAAAAAAATAAATAAAATTGAGAAGATCAAAGAGTTAAAAACTCCTAATGAAGCTTATGAACAGTTAGAATACTACGCTCAAAACGGTTATGATTCAATCCCTGATGAAGATAAAAAATACTTTTTAAAATGTTTTGGTATTTTCGATAAAGACGGACTTACCCCTAAGCAGTTTATGATGCGTGTTCGTGTGCCGGGAGGTCACCTCACTGCTAAGCAAGCCGAGACAATCGGAAATGTTGCGAAAAAATACGCTCAAGACTACATAGACATCACAACACGTGCACAGATCGAATTACGTTATCTCGATATTGAAAATATCCCTACCCTTTTATCAGAGCTAAAGACAGTTGGTATAGATGCATACCAAACAGGAGTAGATAATTTTAGAAATATTGTAAACGATCCGCTTGATAAATACGCATTTGACAACATCTTACCATCACAAGAGCTCCTTACAAAGATTCAAAGTATCTTCTTACACGATCCCCAATGGATTGGAGCATTACCAAGAAAGTTTAATACTTCGATCTCAGGCTCAATATCAAACCGCTGTAATGTGTATGGACATGACTGCTGTTTTGTACTGGCTCAAAAAGATGGTGTGTACGGATACAATATGTATCTTGGCGGTAAAGTTGGAGAAGTGGCAAAAAATGCCGACATCTTTTTGAAAAATGAGGATGAAGTTTTAAAAGCGTATGGCTCAATCATTGATCTTTTTAAACGCTTCGGTTTTCGTGACAATAGAAACAAAAATCGTCTTCACTATTTGATACAAGAGGTTGGAATGGAAGAACTATCATCAGCTATCCGTGAAAATGCAGGAATTGATTTTTCTACTGCAGGGGAGAGTTTAACGACACTTGACTTTAGTGATGCCGATCACGGAAAAGTACAGCTTAAAGACAGTAGTTTTGGTTTACATGTAGTTGTACCTTCAGGAATATTTAGCGGCTCTTCACTTATTGAGGCTGCGCAGATTGCAAAAACTTACGGGAACTCAGAACTTCGTTTTTCAGTAGAGCAAAATCTCTATATTTTAGGTGTTAAAGATGTTGATACTGCACTTGCACAACCATTTTTTAAAGAATATAAGAACGTCAATACACCTTACTTTAATAACCTTATAGCCTGCGCAGGTACAAAACACTGCTCTTTTGGCGTGATAGAGAATAAAGAAGATGCAAAAAACATGGCTGAATACCTCAGCAAACAAGTACCGCTTAAAGATGCAAGGGTACGCTTTTACTGGTCTGCGTGTGTTAAAGGGTGTGGACTTCATGGACTCGGTGACATCGGTTTTGAAGGATGTAAAGCAAAACTTGACGGCAATACTGTTGACGGTGTACATATCAGCATCGGGGGAAAACTGGTTAGTGAAGGTTTAGAGGGTTATACCGTCATCAAATCGGCACCGCTTGTTTATGCACCTTACTTTGTAGAGACATTGATGTTGGAGTTTAAAAAACTCAGATTGCCAAAAGAGAGTTTTGAAAAATTTCATGATCGCATCTTAACTCAATACAGTTCTGCATATATCGGATTTGTTATGCAGCTTAAAGCGTATCTTCGATCGAAGAACATCTCGATAGAATTTGATATCAATAAAATATCAGGTACCGGAAAAAACGAGGAGTTTGAGATCTTTGAACTTGGACGAAAACTCTACTACCAGTCTTTTAAAGAGGAGGCATATTCAGCATATGAGCGTTTTACAAATGAGAATCCGAGAGAACTGCTTCAAGAACTCTCTCAAAAAGAGATAGATACAAACCTTGCAACTATGATAGAGTCGATGATCGGCAATCAAACACGTGCAAAAGTATTTTCAGAACTTACAAGATATATAGCTTTAAGTGCTTAAATGGGATTTCTCCATTTAAGCTAAATCTTCACAATTTTAACAGCTGCATGATTATAGTCAGGTTCTAATGATTCCGGATCATACAGATCATTTGTCAGATAGTTAATATCTCTATTACTTAATGGAATAAAAATATTCTTTTCATGTATATTCTCCGTTACCAAAGCAGTAGTAATAATCTCTCCGCGTTTTGAGATAACTTTTATTTGCTCACCATCTTTTATTCCTAATACATCTGCATCATTTGGGTGAATTTCACAAAAATCCAAAGGTTTATACTTTAATAAAGTTCGGGGTAAATTTGTTTTCGTTCCACTGTGCCACTGATCCCTTGTACGACCCGTCAATAAAATAAACGGATACTCTAACGATGTTTTTTCACTTAAGAGTTTATTTTCTACAAAGAACAGATTCCCTTTCTTATCGGGAGTTAGGAATTCTTTAATATTTTCTCCCCAAACAAACGGCATCATACCGATCTTGTCATAATCTGCATCGGCGATATCCATGTAAGGATTGAGTTTTGTCATTGCTTGGTACTCTTGAAATATCTCTTTTGAGTTTTGGTAATTAAATGCTTCTTTATATCCGAGTTCCTGTCCTATAAGCTGGAAAATTTCCCAGTCAAGTTTTGCATCAATCGACTGCCGTGTTAAACGTTCCTGTTTTGTAATAGTACGATCGAGATTTGTCTGAGTCCCCTCTTTTTCACCCCATGGAGCTGCAGGGAGTTTTATGTGGGCAAACTTTGAAGTCTCCGAATTTTCATATGCATTTATTTCAACCACTAACGGAATCTTCTTGATCAATTCCTCCATCTTATTTCTGTTTGGCAAATGATAAATCGGATCGGTATGACACACAATAAGTACATCCAGATCTGATTCTAACATTTGTGTTGCAGTTAGTCCTTTTTCCTGAGCCACATTGTCACTCTTCCAAAATTCAGACACTTTTTTAACACTCTCTTCATCAAATCCAAGGTGAACTGCCAACATCGTAGCGAGTCCGCCAACTTCCCTACCACCCATAGCATTTGGCTGACCTGTCAAACTAAGCGGGCCATTCCCTTTTTTGAAAATTTTTCCGGTTAAAAGATGAGTATTTATAAGTGCTAAGTTTTTATCTACACCCTGGACAGACTGATTAAGTCCCATTGTCCATGCTGTTATAATATTTTCACTTTCTTTATAAAGTTGAAAAAACTTTTCAAACTGCTCTTTTGAAAGTCCTGTACGTTTTAACATCTTTGTTACAGGAAGTCTTTTAAACTTGTTTTTTAGAAGTTCAAAATTATTTACATGATTTTCAACAAACTCTTTATTATATAGCTCCTCATCTATCAAACGTTTTGACAAAAGGTTAAAAAAGTCTATATCGCTTCCCGGTTTAATAGGTAAATAAAGGTCGGCACTTTTTGCAGTTTCAGTAAAACGAGGATCTATAACAACAACTTTAAGTCCATTTTTAATCGCTTTTTTTATTTTATTATGAAATACGACATGAGCTTCTGCAGTATTTGCACCGGTCAATATTAAAAGGTTCGCACTGTAAATATCATTCATTCTCAAAGGTACAAAATCAGCACCTATACTTTTTTTATATCCAACTACGGCACTCGCCATACATGTACGACTGTTTGTATCGACGTTAGCTGTACCAATAAAGCCTTTTCCAAGTTTGTTGGCAACATAATAGTCTTCTGTTAAAAGCTGCCCTGAAAGATAGAAACCGATTTTATCTTTTGTCGTAGCCTTTATCTTGTTGGCAATATGAGTGATCGCATCATCCCATTTACAAAGTTCAAAGTCGTTTTCAATATTTTCTCGTATAAAAGGTCTTAGCAATCGCGTGTCTGTTTGAATGCTAATGAGTTCAGACACCCCTTTTGAACAAACTTTTCCATCATTTATAGGATAGGTTATATCTCCAATTAAATTCTTTTCATCATATTCTAAACCGCATCCAACACCACAATATCCACATACAGACTTAATCATAAAATACCTTTTTCAAGCTTTTTCAATATTTATAGGCATTATAACAATATTTAATGTATTTTTAAGAGTATTAGTGGTGTTTTTTTCATCAATTGATATTATACAAAGGATATATATTATATTTTTATGTAAAAAAAAGAATTAAATATTAAAAAAATAATATTTTGAAATACTTGCTGCTAATTAAACTGCCAGGATAAATTTATTCTGGCAAAACTTGTCGATGTAGGGTTTGCAACAGTCGATCTAGATGGAAAGAAATCTAATGATGCTGTAAAGTTTTTGAGATAGATAGTTGCTCCGGCATTCAATACCGGCAATATATTTGGTCTGTCAAAACTGTATCCGAGACGCTTACTCTCTTCATAAAGATATAAATATCCTACGAAATTCAGATGAACTCCCCCGTGAACATCCCAGCCAAAAGAACTGTTTTTATGCTCAAGTTCAACCATATCACTTTTTGAACCACTTAACAATCCGCTTGAACTTTTAAAATTCAAGGGCATATTCTCTCCATATCGTACTGAGCTGCCTACTCCCGCTCCACAATAAAAACTCCCGACATCGGCATAATAGCTATTAAACCATTCAAAACGTTTTGAATCTCCAAAGTTTCCTGTATACTGTTTGATCCCGTGTACGTACTCCAGCTGCATAATGATTCTTGTGCCGATTTGATTGTCCCACCCTTTTGGATCGATCGAACCTGTGATCTTGTGAACAGTTTTTTGTAACTGCTCCGCTCCTGAATTCGGTCCTGCTACTCCTATTGTAAAACGGTATTCATCAAAATCATCACTATCCCATGATAAAAGTGAAAAAGCACTGCTTAATGTCCCCATATATGGTACATCATCATATATCGCATCTGTTCTTTCAAGATTATTTGGAGTGATCATCATCCCTTGTACACTAATACTTCCTGCACGTTTACGCTCAGAAAAAGAGACACCGACAAGCTCTACAATGCTGCTCAAAGATTGTATGTAGTTTTGAGTAAAGCTATCGTTTAACTCACCACTATAGCCCTCACTAATCCAACCAAACTGTACACCGCTTGTATAATGATCATCCGAATTAAAAGGTAAATCATTATCATGTAAAA
Source organism: Sulfurimonas sp. hsl 1-7 (assembly GCF_030577135.1). Taxonomy (NCBI): domain Bacteria; kingdom Pseudomonadati; phylum Campylobacterota; class Epsilonproteobacteria; order Campylobacterales; family Sulfurimonadaceae; genus Sulfurimonas; species Sulfurimonas microaerophilic. The sequence goes on from NZ_JAUIRR010000004.1 coordinate 152,023, forward strand.
TATATAAACTATCGCCATATAACGGCAAACAAATCATCAAACTAAAAAATAAAAACTTTTGTATCACTATTCGCTCGCTAAACTTTTACGAAAAATTGCCAAAGAGATAAGGAAAAACAGCATACCGATAGCAACAATAGCTAAAAGTTCAGTCCATACAACATCGATCCCTGCTCCTCGGTATAAAACAGCTTGAGCCATACTTACAAAATGACTTGTAGGCATTAAAAGCATCACATCTTGAATCCCTTCAGGCATACTGTCAAAAGGGGTAACGCTTCCTGAGAGTACTTGCAGCGGTAAGATTGTCAAAATAACAATGAGTCCAAGCTGCGGCATTGTTCTAGCAACAGTCCCCATAAAGATCCCCATTGAGGTAGTAGCAAAAAGCATCAGTAAGGCACCAAATAAAAATAGCCATTCAGACCCTATAATAGGAACTGCCAATATCCATTTAATGAGAAAAAATAAAGAAAGCGCTGATGACACAACAACTACCAGCCCCATAGACCATACTTTAGAAAGCATTATCTCTGTAGCACTAAGTGGCATAACCAATAGGTGTTCGAGTGTTCCATGCTCTCGTTCACGGATTAGTGCCGCACCTGAGAGTATGATTGAAAGCATTGAGATCTGCTCAATTAGTTTCATTACACTTCCAAACCACAGACTATCGAGTGTAGGATTGAACTTTATTCTCGTTACCAAGTTGATCGGCAATGATGCACTTGTTTTGTAACCGTTTAAAAAGATATTGAGTTCATCATTGATCATCTGTTGAATATACCCGGCTCCGATTCCCGCCTGAGACATCCGTGTCGCATCAATATTGACTTGCACAGTCGGGTGTTTCCCCTGTAAAAGCTCTTTTTCAAAAGATGGCGGAATAGTTATAACAAAAGTATAAATCCCCTCATCCATATTTTTATCGATCTCATCAGCATCTATAACGTCAGGAGAGAGGAATTCAGGTTCATGAAAAGCTTTCATCAAACGTGCTGAAAGGGGTGAACGATCTTCATCTACAAAGGCGATGGGCACTTTATTTAACTCTGAACTTGCAGAGGTTGCACCTATGTAAATACCTAGAGAAAATGAATATATGATCAAAAACAGCATAACTTTATCCTGCCAAAGACTTTGAAGTTCTTTGAGACCTAAATACCATATGTTTAATAGCCTTTTTTTCATTACTGTTCCTGTTTTTTCAGTGCTAATGCGCTAAGCAGCGTAATTACAATCACGGCTGCAGTTAATCCCATCAAGTCATGGGTTAAATCTTTGAACTCCAAGGCCTTACTAAAAACACCCCGACTGATATTAATAAAAAATGTTGCCGGGAATATCTCCCCGATAAAAGCCCCTACCCCTTCTAAGGAACTCACGGGGTCTTTTAATCCTGAAAAACTGATTGTCGGTAAAAGCGTAAGTATGGCTGTCCCGGCAATCGCTGCAATCTGTGTTCTGGCAAAAGCCGATATTAACAGTCCCATCCCCGTTGTAGTGGTAACAAAAAGCAGTGCTCCAACAATAAGAGTTGTCAAGCTCCCTTTTAGCGGCACTCCAAAAAGAAATATTGCAAAAAGAATCAGTCCTAAAAAACCTATCATACTGATCACGATATACGGAAGCTGCTTCCCGAGTAAAAACTCAAAGCGGGTCACAGGAGTTGCATAGAAGTTAGTAATGGAGCCGAGCTCTTTTTCACGTACAATACTCAGTGCCATTAAAATAGAAGGTATAAAAACCAGTAACATCGGAATTACAGCAGGAACCATTGCATAGATACTTTTAAAGTCTTGGTTATAACGGTAACGCATTTCGATATTTGCAGCAGACAAACTTGGAGTATATCCTAAAGTTTGACGAGCTAATGAAAGTATATAGTTATAATGCATCCCGCTTATATACCCTTTAATAGTCTCTGCCCTAAAAGGCATAGCTCCATCGATCCATACACCGATCTCAACATCTCGTCCCTGTTTCAAATTACGCCCAAAACCGGGCGGTATCTCAAGGGCAACGGCAATCTTTCCACTTCGCATCCGGTCTTCGAGTTCATCTTGGGAATAGATAGGGGATTGTTCGAGAAAATATCTGGATCCTGAAAGGTTTTGAATATAGTCACGGCTTTGAGGTGTGCGATCTTGATCGAGCACTGCAAAACGCAGATCCTCTACATCCATTGTGATCCCGTATCCCAAAGTGAGCATAAGCAAAATCGTACCTAATGAAGCGAACATAAGGCGTATCGGATCACGCAAAAGTTCTAGTGTTTCACGATAGCTGTAACCAAAAAGACGCAGCGGGCTAAAAAAACGGTTCGGTTGTTTTGACTGTTCAAACTCTACCACTTCAGCTTCACTCTCTTTTTGTCCCTTAACTCCGCTTGCTTCTTCCAAATACTCAATAAATGCTTCTTCAAGTGTTTCTTTATTTCGTTGTTTTGTTAGTGCTTCAGGTGTATCACTTGCAAGTACACGCCCCTCATGCATCAGAGATATTCTGTCACAGCGCTCACCCTCATTCATAAAGTGAGTTGAGACAAATATAGTTACACCGTCATTACGAGAGAGGTCTATCAGCAGCTCCCAGAAACGATCCCTAGATATCGGGTCAACTCCGGAAGTCGGTTCGTCAAGTATAAGCATTTTAGGATGGTGTACAACCGCTACGGCTAAAGAGAGGCGCTGGCGGATTCCTAAAGGAAGATCAGCTGTTAAAGAGTCTTTGTAATGCTCTAAATCAAAACGCTCTATCATCTCATCAATACGCTTTTTAATCTTCTCTTTTGGAATGTGAAACAATCGTGCATGGAGCATAAGGTTTTGGAGTACTGTCAGCTCGCTATAAAGAGAAAAAGATTGTGTCATATAGCCTACTTGATTTCTCGTAGCCATATCCTGAGCATCTGTCGGTTGTTCAAATAACCATGATTCTCCACTTGAAGGGGTTAACAGTCCCGTTAACATCTTCATTGTCGTTGTCTTCCCGCAACCGTTGGAACCTAAAAATCCAAAAATTTCACCGCGTTCAATAGAGAAGCTTACATCATTAACGGCGGTAAAGTCGCCAAAACGCATGGTCAAACCTTTGGCAACGATAGCTTTAGTTTCATCTTCTTGAACTTTTCGTGGAGGAATTTGTAAAAGTTCATGCCCTTGTCGTTTTGCTTCAGGAAGTAAAGCGATAAATGCTTCATCAAGATTAGTAGTTTTCGTTTGTAAGAGAAGTTCTTTAGGTGTTCCCGTAGAGAGAATTTTACCCTCATCCATCGCAACAAGCCAGTCAAAGCGCTCAGCCTCTTCCATATAAGCCGTTGCAATAATGACACTCATCCCTTCACGTCTTTTTCGAATTCTCTCAACAAGCTCCCAAAACTGACGTCTGGAGAGTGGGTCTACACCCGTTGTCGGCTCATCAAGTATTAAAAGTTCCGGATCGTGAATCAGGGCACAACAAAGTCCCAGTTTTTGTTTCATCCCTCCAGATAATTTTCCTGCCGGACGATCTCTAAAGGGAGTCAGCCCCGTACTGGCTAATAGTTCTGTGATTCTAGCTTTTCTCTCAGCCTTGCTTTGACCAAACAGACGGCCGAAAAAATCGATGTTCTCTTCAACTGAAAGTGACATATAAAGGTTTTTGCCTAAACCTTGAGGCATAAATGCAATGCGTGGCCCTATAGCATTTCTGTCATTTTGCAAATCAATATTATAATCAAGTACTTCGATAGAACCTTCTTGGAGTTTACGCACACCTGAGACCAATGCAAGCATACTTGATTTCCCCACACCATCAGGGCCTATAAACCCGACCATACATCCTGATGGGATATCTAAACTTACATTATCTACCGCAACTGTGCTGCCATAGTGATGAGAAAGGTTTTCTATATGGACAACAGGTTTCATGGAGTAGTTTTATTATTCTCTGTCACTTGAAGATACTCAGGCCACGATGTTGAACTCTCTAAACGCACATAAGCTACACCCGGAAGACCGCTTTTGGCACTTTTAAAACCATCTTTTATAATTTTTGGATCAACCTTTACTTTTATGCGGAACATAAGTTTTGCACGCTCCTTATCAGTTTCAATCTCCTTTGGAGTAAACTGTGCCTCAGGAGAAACAAAAGATACAAAAGCGGGTATCGGCTTGTTTGGCAATGCATCGATCATAATACGTGCTTCACTTCCAATTGCTACACGTCCTGCATCGGCAGTAGGTAGAAATATTGTCATAAATGTATCTGTTACATCTAAAAGAGTATATAGTTTTGTACCGCTGCCTACAATCTCACCCGGTTCAACTAGTTTATATAACACCCTAGCGTTGATCGGAGCATATAAACTACACTCCTCAATATTAACCTTTATAGTCTCTACTTGCGCCTTTGCCGCTTCTATTGAAGCCTCGGCACTGATAACCTGAGCTTTTGCAGCTGCTAGAGCTGCTTTTGCACTTTTGAGTCTTGTTTCATCTTGTTGCAGCTGTACTAAAGAAATATTTTTATTTACATAGAGTAATTTTGAACGTTCTAAATTCTTTTGTGCAAGAGACAATTCGCTTTTGCGTTGAGCTACTATTGCTTTTGAATACTCTTTTTGCTGAATAGCCTGCTGCACCATCGCTTCTGTTTGTTTTAACCTTGCCTCTAACTCTTTGGTATCGAGTTTAGCCATTAACTGACCTTTTGAAACTATCTCACCCTCTTGCACCAATACATCTTTTACCCGTCCCGGATACTTCGTAGCTATATCAACTTCCGTCATCTCAAGGCGCCCGTTTCCTGATGCAAAGGCATCACTCAGCTGATTTGAATTTAAGTTTTCCATCATGTAATATATGATGAAAGCGCCAACAACTAAAACTCCGAAGAGAACCTTTTTTAAAACAGTTTTATTCATTCTTTTACCTTTGATGTTTTGTGTGATTGGTTATGCGAATTTTCTAAAGTTGAGAAAAACTCTTTTGTAAACGATTTACGCTCAGATTCATCCATAAAAAAGTCAAACCTTCCCATATCTCTTTGCAAGTTCATCAGATCTGTTAGAAACTTATAGATGGCACTTGCAGATCTTTGATCAGCCAAAAGGGTTTCATTTTGGGCTACAAGCAGATCGGTCATAGAACGAGTCCCTTTTGCATAGTTGTTTTGCACAAGTTCAAAACTTTTTCTTGCCGCTTTTGCCGCCTGTTCAGTCAGTTCGATAGAGGGATAACTAGAGCGGATAGTATGAAGATCGTAACGGATCTGTTGCTCTATTGAGTTTTCCTCCTGCTCTTTTGAGAGTTGCAATTGCTGCAATTTAAGCTGAGAATGTGATGAACGGGCACCTCTAGCACTCCCCTCGTATAAAGGGAGTGAAAGGACAACACTTGCACTCCAATTGGTTTGATCTTCCAAACTAAAACCTGATGCAGGGTTACGTTGTTCATCAAAAACTCTCGATACCTCTCCCACAAACTCAACATCTGGTGAGAAGTACGTTCTGCGGTCCGATGTCAGTTTACGCTTTTGAGCAGCTATGTAACCGTTGTACATCTGCAATTCCGATGCATTTTTCAAGCCTTCTTGAACAATATAATCATTTATACGCTTTAGATCGTTTTCATTTGAGATCAAAGAGAGAAGCTCTTTGTTACTGATAAGTAACGCCGGATCCTCCAATGTAGCGGGAACGGTCTTTATTCTCTGTGTTATAGGATAGTGTAAAATCAAATTAAGTGCATCTTGAGCCTGTTCTACACCAGCTTTCGCCTGAAGTACACGCTGTTTTGAGGTAGCTATTCTACTCTCCCAATGATAAAGATCTGAAAGGTCAGATGTCCCTGCATCTACACGGGCTTGTGCCATCTCTAGATTTGACTTTGTTAATTTTAGATTCTCTTTTTCTACTTTCAATTGTGTTTGAGCTATAAGTATATTTAAAAACATTGTCGTAGCTTGTTCTACAACATCCATCTCCAATGTACGCTGCTGTGCTACAGTGGCAGCTTTTACTTTTTTTTGTATCTCTAAAGCAGCCAAAGCTTTTTCTGAAAAAAGAACCTGATGAACTTTAATAGCACCCATTGAACTTTTCTCAGCATAAAAACCGTTTTTTACGTATACATTGTCACTATTTTGCTGCGTATAGGAGACACTACCTCTAATTTGAGGAAGTAAGACAGATCGAACCTCTTTGATGTTTTCATCTTCCTGTTTTACTCCCAGCTCTCCAGCAATAATGTAAAGATTGTTTTTTATTGCAAGTTTGGCAACATCGCTTAAACTAAGAGCCTTTCCTTCTATCCGTTCGCCGTCCCCTATCACCTTTGCTTTATTAAGAAGTTCAAAAGAGGGATAGACACCAATTTTATTTGTAGTATTTAAATTAATCAGGAGTTCGTGTTTATCTTCAAATTTTGTAGGGAGTTGCTGAAGATTTTCACCTCGCAATACTGCTTGAATATTCAGTGCTAACTGTCTAATTCTTCTAGAGGTATTCTCAGTCGATACCGATGACATCATAACCCCGTCATAAACGCTTAGATCATCTCCAAAAGAGTAACTTGGAAGACGATTCTGTACTAAAGTCTCTATTAGCTTTTGTTTTGATGCAGCACTTAAAGAGGGAAGCGGCGTAAGCATAACAGCCTGAGTATCTGCAGGTATTTGTTCAAGTGGATTTTTAGAACCGCTTACAATTACATGAAGATTTATACCTTTGTTTAAAGTAGATTTTTTCAAACTATCCATTGCATCAGGAAGGGATGATGATAGTTTTTCATCTACGATCAGTGTCATGTTTTTAAAGTTTACAACATCTAAAAAGTCTTTAAGAGCAATATCAAAAGGGGTACCAAAAGCAAGGTAATTCAGGTTCTGCTTATTTGATTGAGATTGCTGCTGTTTAAAATCTAGTAAATAAGGTGCAAAAGTTGGTTTTTTAAGTGCTTTTTCTTTCAAAGCGGTGTTTGTAGATACAAGGCCAATCGTTATGATCATATCTACATTAGGTTCGTTTTGTAATCTGTCTATTGCTTCTTGGGCCTTAGAAGTTGACCAATCAATAATAATAGGCTTCGTAAAATCTATTTTAAATTCACCCTGTGTCATCACTTTGAGTTCTGTTGAGAGTTCATCTTTTATCTTTTGATATTGAGAGGTTTGAGCGTCCATAACAATACTGATTTTTACCTCTGAAGATTGTGGTGCACCCCATAGGCTGATAGTTGCAAAAACTGTCAATAAAAGTAGTTTCATCTTCTTCATAACACTCCCTCTCATCTGTTTTTAACCAGTAATAAAAAACTTTCCACCAGCTCATCGCTTTTTTGCATTAAATCATCGTTTACAATGACCCAGTGTTTTACCATCGCAGTACTAATACTATCATATAATAAAGTCATTTCCATTGAAGTTTTAGAAGTGTTTACTTTTTCTCTCAAAGACTCCATGATATTTTCACTAATAAATCTATATACATGCATCATCACATCATCTTCATCTGTAAAGTTGTAAGTATTTATATAAAACAATGGATGGTTCACACCTATATGTAGTACGTTTTTATGGGAGGTAAAGGCTTGAAATTTAATGTTTGTTAATATTTGAAGTTTTTTATACGGGTCGTTTACATCTTTAATTTTGTTTTCCAGTATTTCAAGATAGTAATCAATTTGATTCAATATATAGTTGTTGTAAAGGTTCTCTTTTGAACCGAAAATTGTGTAGATAGAGCCAACTGACACACCGACATTTGAGGCCAGTTCTGCTACTTTCATATTTTCATAACCCTCATTTTGGAAGAGTTTTGATGCCTCTTCAAGTATTAAGTCTCTTTTGAGCTCTTGAACTTTCTTTTTTAAACTCATACTATTTTCCTTTGGAATATTCCACTCATTGTAGTGCAGCAATTCATAAAATGAACTTAATTCATTCTAAATACAATATTAAAAATATTTAGAGTTTTACGAAGACAAATATCTGGTTTATACTATAATTGCGATCTTATTTAAATTTTTAGCATCATATATGGAGTACCCTTAAATGGCAGATACAACACAAATAATCACCCTCTATACAGAACTGGCAAATAATCCACAAAAAGATTTTGGATGGGACAAAGGTCTTGAAAACGCCAAAGCTCACGGTTATAAACAAGAATGGATTGAGAAACTTCCTTCTGAGGTATGGGAGTATTGTGCCGCAGTAGGTAATCCTTTTACTTTGGGTGAGATTCATGAAGGAGAGAGTGTTGTTGATCTTGGATGCGGTGCAGGTGTTGATTTACTTGTAAGCGCATTAAAAGTAGGAGATAAAGGTCAGGCAATCGGCATAGATATAACTCCAAAAATGGTTGAAAAAGCAAAATATCACGCTGAACTTGCCGGACTTACAAATGTAATTGTAAAAGAATCTAGCTTTGATGATACCGGTCTTGAAGAAAACAGCATAGATGTTGTGATCTCAAATGGAGCGATTAATTTAACGGGTTGTAAAGAGAGTGTCTTTGCTGAGATTCACAGAATACTAAAACCTAATGGAAGGTTGATGTTCGCAGATATGATCGATATTACGGAAAATTCAAGTGAGTGTTGTTCCAAAGAGCTAACTGCTTGTTGTTCTTCTGAAAAAGAGGATTGGGCTAACTGCGTCGCCGGAACATTACGCAAAGATGAACTACTCAACATAATGAAACAAGCCGGTTTTGAAAATATTGAATTTGGGGGCTTAACACATTACACAACAGCCGAAACCACTCAGGGAGCCCTCTTTAAAGCCACCAAAAAACCTTTAGATGAAGTACGTCAAAATTACTGGAATAACTTTTTTAATACAAGAGATTATACTCAGGTACTATGGCACCAGACACATCCAAGCAGATCGCTCGAACAGATTCAACAATATGCATCTAAAGATGATGCCATTATAGATGTTGGCTGCGGGGCATCTTTACTTGTTGACAACTTGATCGCAGATGGGTATAAAAACATCTCTTTACTTGATGCAGCTCATGAACCTTTAGAAACTGTCAAAAAAAGACTTGGTGAGAATGCAGAGATCCCTACTTTTAACTGTTCAGATATTGTCAACTTCAAACCGAAGCAAAAATTTAAAGTCTGGCATGACAGAGCGATGTTTCACTTTTTACTAAACAGTTCGGATAGAAAAAAATATTTTGAGGTATTAAAGGAAAGTTTACTACCTGATGGAATAGCAATCATAAATACTTTTGCACTAAACGGAGAGACAGAGTGTGCTGGTTTAAAAACAGCACAATATAGCAGCGATATTATCAAAAATGAGTTGCCTAAAGGTTTGAGTTTGGTTAAAAGTGAAGAGTTCATCCATATTACACCAAAAAATACTGAACAAAAATATTGTGCATTCTTTATAAAACCGGATAATGAAGCATAGAAAATTAAGTAAGGAAGTTTAAAATAGATGGTGGTCACGATTGGACTTGAACCAACGACCACTTCCATGTCAAGGAAGCACTCTACCACTGAGTTACGCGACCATTAAAAAAAGAGAAAGGAATTTTATCTAAAAAATCTTAAACTAATTTGGATATTTAAAAAAACATTCAATCTTTGAAATATTTTGTAAAATATTGGAATATTCTCAACATTTTACTTTTAATTTAGGTATACACATTGTATAATTTCACCTCTTAGATGATACTAAGATACAGGTATCAATTTTTTAAAATACCCCGAAGGTAAAAAATGGACATTAAAGAATTAGAAGATTTAGGACTAAAAAGTATTGGTCAAGTCTTTCACAACTTAAGCTATGACGAGCTTCATAAACATGAGCTGGCCAATCATGAAGTGGAAGCAACCAACCAAGGTGCGACCGCAGTCGACACAGGTATTTTCACAGGACGTAGTCCAATGGACAAATACTTTGTCGAACGCGATCCATCAAATAAATATATCGCATGGGGCGATGTGAATAAACCCGTATCTCAAGATATTTTTGAAGAACTTTATGAAGTTGCATGTGAACAACTTTCAAATAAAGACTTATATGTTACAGATGTTTTCTGTGGCTCATCTCCGGCTTCTAAGCGTTCTGTACGTTTCGTATCAGAAATCGCATGGCAATCTCACTTTGTAAAAAACATGTTTATCCGCCCAACTTCTGCTGAACTTGAAGTTTTCAAATCTGATTTTACAGTACTTAATGCTTGTAAAACAGTAAATGACAAATGGAAAGAGCACGGACTAAACTCAGAAGTTTTCGTTATGTTCGATGTTGAAAACAACTTAGCGATCATTGGTGGTACATACTACGGTGGAGAGATGAAAAAAGGTATCTTCTCGATGATGAACTACTGGTTACCTTTAGAGGGTAAACTTTCTATGCACTGTTCTGCAAATGTAGGTAAAGATGGTGATACTGCACTATTCTTTGGTCTTTCAGGAACAGGAAAAACTACACTTTCTACTGATCCAAACCGCGCTTTAATCGGTGATGATGAGCATGGTTGGGATAACCACGGGGTATTTAACTTTGAAGGTGGATGCTATGCAAAAGTTATCAACCTTGATCCAAAAAGTGAACCAGAGATCTACAGCGCAATAAAAAAAGATGCACTTTTAGAAAACGTTGTAACAAATGACGACGGTGAAGTTGATTACGATGATGGTTCAAAAACAGAAAACACTCGTGTTTCTTATCCAATTGAACATATTCCAAATCACAAAACAGATCTTATGGCAGGTCATCCGAAAAATATCATCTTCTTAACAGCTGATGCATTCGGTGTATTACCTCCTGTATCAAAACTTACTCGTGAACAAGCAATGTACTACTTCTTAAGCGGTTATACTGCAAAAGTTGCAGGAACTGAGCGTGGTATTACTGAGCCGGTAGCAACATTCTCTGCATGTTTTGGAGAAGCTTTCTTACCGTTACACCCAACAGTTTATGCAAAACTTTTAGGTGAAAAAATCGATAAACACGGTGTAAATGTTTACCTTGTGAACACTGGTTGGACTGGTGGAAAATACGGTACTGGTAAACGCATGAGCATCAAAGATACTCGTGAATGTATCAACTCTATCTTAGACGGTTCGATCAATAACTGTGAATTTGAAACTACTGAGGTATTTGGTTTAAATATTCCAAAAACTTTAGGTGATATCAAACCAAGTGTCCTTAATCCGAAAAATGCTTGGAAAGATACTGAAGAGTTCAATAAAACAAGAAACACTCTTGCAAACATGTTTGTAGAAAACTTCCACAAATATCAAAGTGAAGACAGCGAGTTTGATTACTCGGCAGCTGGTCCGAAAATCAAATAAAACACTTCTAATTACAAAGACTACTTTTTAGTAGCCTTTGTTAGATACATCCAAATTAATCCCCCGATACTAAAAACAATCACCGGTGCTAACCATTTATTATCAGATATATACAGTGCAAAGGCCTTAAGCGGTGCTCCGAAAAAGTAACTTGCAAGCCCGAAAGCAAGTGCCCATACAGCCGCTGCAAAAAAGTTCAACACTGCAAACTTTTTAAAATCATACTTTGTAAGTGCAATTGCGATCGGAATAATCGTTTTAAGACCATAGATATATTTTTGAATAAATATAACCCAGTCTCCGTGTTTTTTCATCATCATATGAGATAGTGCCAGTTTACGTCTATGTTTTCTAAGCCCCTCCATCATCATGTGCTTTTGATTTCTAGTCAACCAAAACAGCAGTACATCACCAAGCATATTCCCCATAAAAGCGACAGCCATTGAAGTTGCCAAATCCATTTTTCCCATGTAACTCAGCACTCCTGCTGCAATAAGTCCAACAAACCCACCGCCAAGTGAGTATAAAAATAGTGCTATATATCCGTATGTAGCTAAAGAGCTAAATGTTTCTTCCATTAAAAGTTTTTCCTTTTATAATTGTTTTATTTTTGCGATTTCGTCACGCAGGCGAGCAGCTTCTTCAAAGTTTAACTCTTTTGCAGCTTGTTTCATTTTTAATGACAACTCTTTTACTACTGCTTTTTTCTCACTAGCGGGCATTTTATCCATTTTTTTGTGTTTTTGATAAAGTCCGCCACCATCTTCAATCTTCAAGTTTTCATCGAGTGTTCTTTTCGTTGTTTTTGGAGTGATGCCGTGTTCTTTATTGAAATTCTCTTGCACTTCACGTCTGTGTGCTGTTGTATCCATAGCTCTTTGCATCGAACCTGTCACCTTATTTGCATACAAAATTACACGACCGTTTTCGTTTCTTGCCGCACGTCCGATCGTCTGAATCAGTGCCGTTTCACTTCTTAAAAAGCCCTCTTTGTCGGCATCTAAAATAGCAACTAAACTTACCTCAGGCAAGTCCAAACCTTCACGAAGCAAGTTAATTCCGATCAGTACTTCAAACTCTCCAAGTCGTAATGAACGGATGATCTGGTTCCTCTCGATCGTATCTATATCGGAGTGCATATACTGTACTTTTATTCCAAGGTCTGCCAAATATTTTGTTAGAGCTTCTGCCATTTTCTTTGTAAGAACCGTAATCAAAACACGTTCATCTTTTGCAACTGTTTTCTTGATCTCATCGTGAACATCTTCCACTTGATTGTCTGATGGTTTTACCTCAACGATCGGATCAAGTAACCCTGTAGGACGGATGATCTGTTCTGCTTTTACGGCAGAGAGTTCCAGTTCATACTCATTTGGTGTCGCTGAAACAAAAAGATAATGTGGTGCTTTGTGGATGTACTCATCAAGTTTTAATGGACGGTTGTCAAGCGCTGAAGGGAGTCTAAAACCATACTCAACCAACACCTCTTTTCTCGCACGGTCTCCTGCATACATTCCACGGTACTGAGGTAGTGATACGTGCGATTCATCTACGATCACAAGATAATCTTTATGATTCACTTCAAAGTAATCTAGCAATGTAAAAGGTGCTTCACCGGGCTTTTTATTTGTCAAAAGTCTTGAATAGTTCTCGATCCCTTTACACATCCCTGTAGTTTCCAGCATCTCTAAGTCAAACTCTACACGTTGTTTTAAACGCTGATATTCAACAAGTTTACCCTCTTTTTGAAAGTACTCAAGCCTCTCGTCAAGTTCCTCTTCAATTCTCTTAATTGCTACAGCCATCTTATCTTGAGAGACGCTAAACTGACTTGTTGCATAGATCGTAAAACTTTTATGCTCTTCTAGTTTTTTGTTATCGATTACATCAAATGTATAGATAGATTCGATCTCATCTCCAAAAAACTCGATACGGATCGCTTCTTGTTCAAAATAAGGTGGATACACATCAATAGACTCACCGTTTACACGAATATGACCGCTGTCAAAATAACTGTCATTTCTGCTATATCCCATCTCTACCAAACGAAGAAGAAGCTGTTTTTGATTGATCTCATCCCCAACTTCAATAGCTTGGACCATCGTCATATATTCTTCTGGATCCCCCAAACCGTAGTTAGCAGAAACCGACGCGATCACAATAACATCATCATATGAAAGCAGATTAGCCGTCGAACTTAAACGAAGACGCTCCAACTCATCATTGATTGCACTGTCTTTTTCAATAAAAAGATCTTGACGAGGGATGTAAGCTTCAGGCTGATAGTAATCGTAGTATGAGACAAAGTACTCTACATGATTGTTTGGGAAAAACTGACGAAACTCAGAATAAAGCTGTGCTGCCAGTGTTTTGTTATGGGTCATAATGATCGTAGGACGTTTTACTTTTTCAATAATTCGCGCCATTGTATGGGTTTTTCCACTACCTGTTACACCTTCTAGTGTTTGGTATTGGTTCCCGGCCAAGATGGAGTTGGCTAATTTTTCGATCGCTTCTGGCTGATCCCCTGCCGGCTGATATGGTGATACTACTGTAAAATTCGGTTCTTTTTTCATAAATCGAATTATAACTAAATGGGGACAATAAATATTTTAAGTCTTTTTGTATATAATTAAATCCTATATATTATAAAGTGATTCATAATGAAAAAAATTGCTACTCTTTTTCTAATACTACTTGTAACTATTTTAATAGTTTGGGCATTCTACTTGTCTCTTGGTAAAGATGTCATGCCATCTACAGTAAAAAAGTCTACAAACAATGATCTAATACATTTAAAATTTGGACACAATACTCCCGTGGACAGTGCTTTACATGAAGCATCCGTAAAATTTGCAAACGAGGTAAAACGTAAAACAAACGGGAAAGTCGTTATAGATATATTTCCAGCGCAACAATTAGGAAACGACCATCAGATGGTAGAGATGGCAAGAGATGGAGAGATCGATATCATCTTGACACCTACGGCAAAGATGAGTGTAGCAGTTCCTTCTATACAATATGCCGATCTGCCGTTTTATTTTCCGACACGTCAAGACGTATACGATATGTTAGACGGCGAACCGGGAGAGATGATACTTCATAAACTAAAGTCTATCGGACTTATCGGCGTTTCATTCTGGGAAAATGGTTTTAAACACTTTACTGCAAATGAACCTATCCTTTCGGTAGAAGATTTTAAAGATAAAAAAATCCGTGTTATGAAAAGCCGTATTATTATGGAACAGTTTAAGTCATTTGGAGCAGAACCTGTTCCGATAGACTTCTACTCTACAAAACAAGCACTGCATGACAAAGTTGTAGACGGGCAGGAAAATCCTTTAGTAGCCATAGTAAGTATGGGCTTTCATAAGGAGCAGTCCGATCTTACATTAAGTGAGCATGCATATCTTGGATATGTATTATCTTTCAGTGAAAAAACATTTAATAAGCTTCCCCAAGATATTCAAATGATACTTATCGATACAGCTAAAGAGGTTACTCCGTGGGAAAGAGAAGAGACACAAAGACGTGAAGCAAAACTTTTAGACACAATCGAACAAAGTGGCGTCCGTATTCATCAAATAAGTGCTCTAGAGCGTCAAAAATTTGCAGCAAAAACAGCTCATATTCCGGGACAATTTGAAGAGATTATCGGAGTAGACACTATCTCAAAGACTCAAGAGTTGCTATATAACAAATACGGAGTAAATTTCAAGTTTGACGATCATATCCTAATAGGGATAGACACTGATGTCTCGGTAGACTCAAAAGTTGCCGGTTTAGCCATAAAACGTGGAGCTGAATTAGCCGTTGAAGAGATCAATAGCAAAGGCGGTGTACTTGGAAAACCTCTAAAAGTTATCGTCAAAGATCATAGAGCTATTGCCAGCAGAGGGATCCAAAATGTTCAAGAATTCGCTAAAAACAAACATCTTGCAGCTATCATTGGAGGAGTTCACGGTGCTGTAATATCAGCAGAGATGGATACTATCCAAGAACTAAAAGTACCTTATTTAATTCCTTGGGCTGCTACGGCGGGAATTGTACAAAACGGCTATGAAGATAATTATATTTTTCGTGTATCTGCGAATGATAAACTAGCTTCTGAATATATCGTAAAGTATACAACACAAAAATATTCAAGACCAGCTATTATAGTTGAAAACTCTGTCTGGGGTAGAAGTAATCTAAAACTAATGAAGCAGTATTGCAAAAAACACAATATTATAGATGCTATTGAAATTGTTTTCAACCGTGGACAAAACAGTTTTGACAAAGAGATTACTCAAGTTGTAAATTCACAGGCAGATTCTGTTATTATGGTTGCAAATCCATTAGAAGCTTCAAAAATACTTCAAGCGTTGTACGTTCAAAAGAAAACTTTACCTATAGTTTCCCATTGGGGTATTACAAGTGGAGATTTTTTCCAAAAGAATGAAGATATTTTAAAAGAGTTAAATTTAAGCGTGTTTCAGACATTCTCTTTTGACGGTAAGTTAAATGCTAAAGGGAAACATCTTTTAGATAACTATAAAAATAGATATATGGTAAAAAAATCTGCAAACATTAAAGCACCTATTGGAGTTGCTCAAGCTTATGACATTGTTTATCTGTTAGCTCTTGCCATTGAAAAAGCGGGAACGACTGACAAAGTAAAAATCAAAAATGCACTTGAGAATTTACCAAACTATCAAGGGGTTCTTAAAAACTATACTCCGGCTTTTAGTAAAAAAAGACATGATGCGTTAGACGGTAAAGATTATTATATGGCAAAATACAATCAGGATGGTCATCTTGTACCAATTAAAAATAAATAAAAGAAAGAGTAATTAAATATGGGTTTTTTACTAAGATCATTAACTTTTAAAAGTATAAAAATAAGAGTGGTAGTTCTTATCAGTGCTCTTATTGCTTTTGCTCTTTTTTCCATAACATTACTTGTATTGTTCATTGTCAACTCCCATATGAGTGCTCAAATGAATACACTTCTAAAAACAAGAGCACACTCAATTTATGAAAAACTTGATCAAAGGATAGGTTATTTAATAGATAACAGTGTT
Organism: Sulfurimonas sp. hsl 1-7; assembly: GCF_030577135.1. NCBI lineage: Bacteria > Pseudomonadati > Campylobacterota > Epsilonproteobacteria > Campylobacterales > Sulfurimonadaceae > Sulfurimonas > Sulfurimonas microaerophilic. Next base: position 168,386 of record NZ_JAUIRR010000004.1, read on the forward strand.
CTATTAACAAAAAATGAACTCATCGTTAATTCTCTTATAGATAAAAACGGTAGAAAAACTTACCTGCCCCCTTTAGTAGACAACTTTATGAAAGGGAAAGATGTCCTTTACTTAAACATTGTCGACTTTGACGGCAGGGCAATTTTTCAGACGCAAAAAGACATACCCCTTTACAACCAATCTACAAGACTCAGAGCCGCTCTTGCTCTAGGAAAAGTATCTTACTATATCAAAGATGGTGATGATAAACTAGTGATCATTGCACCGATCGAGTACTACAACACAACACAGGGTGCAGCTATAGTCGTATTTAAAATGGATGAAATAGCAAAAAGAGTTTTAATAAATAACGATGATATATACATAAAACTCTTTCATGACAATAAAAATATTTTCTCATTGAACTTTCAAAAAGATATAACCTACCATTCATCTTTACATACGGTAGAGAATGATTCGTTTTTAAAACAACTAGATGTAGTTCTAGAGATAGGGGTCCCTAAAAAGATATATATGGCTCCACTGCAAGATATATTTTTAAAACTCTTAATTCTTGGAGTAGTATTTATTTCAATTGGGATGATCTTGTCAAATATGTTGGCTAACGGTATTACAGATCCAATTCTTACACTTTTTAATAGAGTTAAAAATTCCGATCACAAAAGTGAAGTGTTTTGTAGCCCACTGGGAACCCATGATGAGCTAGAGGAACTTGCCAAAGCATTTGATGAACGTTCACTCCTGCTGCAACACCAGGCACAGTACGATGCGTTGACAGATCTTCCAAACAGGGTCCTATTTCTTGACAGACTCGAACAGAGTATAAAAAGCACACTGCGTACTAAAGAAAAATTTGCCGTTTTATTTATTGACCTCGATCACTTCAAAGAGATTAACGATTCTTTCGGCCATGATTTTGGCGATAAACTCTTAATAATAGTTGGGGAATATATTGAAAGTATTGTCAGAGAAAGTGACTCTGTTGCTCGTATGGGTGGTGATGAGTTTACGGTATTACTCAATGATTTGCATAATGAAAACGATATTATTAATATCCTGCAAAAAATCATGCAGCTATTTACAAAACCGTTTGTGATTGCACATCGTCAATTTTATGTCACATGTAGTATTGGGATTGCGCTTTATCCTCTACATGGGAAAACTCCTGAAGAGTTACTAAAAAATGCTGATGCGGCAATGTATAAAGCAAAAGACAAAGGTCGAAATACTTATCAGTTCTATACCAACGATATGACTGAAAAAGCCTATGAGCGTATAACTTTAGAGACACAACTAAGAGAAGCGATTGTCAACAGAGAATTTGAGGTCTATTTTCAACCGCAGGTAAATATTAACGACAATAAGATCATCGGTATGGAAGCTCTTATAAGATGGAATCATCCGGAAGTTGGTTTAGTACCTCCAGGAAAGTTTATCCCATTAGCTGAAGATACGGGACTGATTGTTGAGATAGACAGACAGGTTATGCAAGATGCAATGAAACAGTTTCAAGAGTGGATTGATCTTGGGCTTGAAGTGGGTATCTTATCTATAAACCTTTCAATGATACAACTTAACCATGAAGATTTTATAGATTTTGTTAAGACTACTATTAAAAACACAGGAATATCTACAGAAAACCTAATGTTTGAAGTAACGGAAACACAGGTCATGAAAAACCCTAAACAAGCTATCATTATGCTTCAGCAACTTAAAGATATCGGTATAAAACTTGCCATTGATGACTTTGGAACAGGACACTCTTCTCTTTCTTATATTAAAAAGTTACCGATAGACAAACTAAAAATAGATCAATCTTTTGTTATGGATGCATTAGTCGATAAAGATGATAGAGAATTAACAAGAGCTATTATCTCTATAGCCAACAGTTTAAATCTTGAAGTTATTGCCGAGGGTGTAGAAACGAAAGAACAAGCGGAATTTTTAGTTAAAAACGGATGTGTTGAAGCACAAGGTTATTTCTATTATAAACCTTTGGATGTTATAACTCTGACGAAAATATTAACAAAGAGCTGATACTACTTTGAACTACCAATAAACTGGACAAACATCTAAAGATAGTTCAAAACACTATCAGCATTGAGAGAATTGCCCACTGAAATATAAAATTTCAATAGGCATCTCTATAAAAATTAAAAAATGTATTTAATCCCTGCATAAACACTTGACCCGCGAACTGAATCGATAGTGCTGCCTTCATACTCTACTAATGCTTCATAATGCTCATTGATATGATACTCTACACCTGCACCATATACCATGCCGTTGTCATTTAGATCAACATTAAGTTCATCGATTTTTTCATGTTCAAACTCGTATCCAAGTTTTCCCATAATCCCGATACTGTGAGTTAGAGGATATGTATATGTAACGTCTGCTGCATATGTCCAGTATTTTGCAACGCCGTTTACAATGTCAACACCGTCATCTTCAGTTACATCATTTTTACTATATGATGTATCAAGTTCAACCGCAAAGTGGTATGGTAGAGTATAACCAACATCAATACCCAAACCACGACCTGCTTTCCCATCAAGTGTGATATCTGTACCCTCTTTTATAGTCTCACCTGTAGTATATAGACCTTTTACAACTACGTAAAACTCACCAGACTTAGCATGATGATGCTCTTCTGCCATGATTGTTGATGCACAAATCATTAATGCAGACGATGCAAGTGCTATTTTTTTAATCATTCCCTATTCCTTCTATATTTTAATGAGATTATAGGATAATTAAAAATTTAACTCTTTACTATTTTTGTTTGTAAAGTTATCTATTTTTGTTATTTTTATAGTTAATTATTGTTCAAATAATTTTATATTCGGACTTGGTTTCGCCCATTTTCTTTTGCTTCATAGAGTTTTTCATCAGCTCGAGTTATAGTTTGTTTAATATTTTCACCCTCATTATGTATAGCAAGACCGAAACTACAAGTAAGCGTTGATATATCTTTAAAGTAATGGTTTTGAATTTTTACTCTAATATGTTCAGTCATTTGTTGAAGACTCTCTTTGGAGTCTACACGTGTAACTATAATAAACTCTTCACCACCCCAGCGTATAAGATGATCATATTTACGGATCTCCTCTTTTACAACCTGAACTAAAGCGATTAAAACATCATCACCCACATCATGTCCGTAGGTATCGTTGATCAATTTAAAATGGTCTATATCAAAGAACACTATTCCGGTTTTTGCATTGTTATCTTGATTTAACTTCATTATATTTTTTATATTCGTTTCAAAATATACACGGTTGTGTGCGCTTGTAAGTTGGTCACGGTTGAGTTGTCTTTCAAGCTGCAGCCTTTCAAGCATCGAGTCACTTATATCATTAAACTCAACTACATAATTTTCATTATTATACTTGTTGATTGTGACACTAAAAGCATGAGGAGTCGCAGTACTGTCTAACATAGAGACGATTCTTTGTCTTCTGGAAAGATTTAACAAACTCTCAATCCAATGCTCCTCCCCCTCTTTCACATCTTTTAAAGAGAAGAAACCTTCATGATCTATAAAACGTTCACATATACAGTCATACTTTTCTTTAAATGCTTTTAGGTTTTCAAAGCCAAAAAAATGGTAAAAACTTTTGTTTGCAAATTTAAACTGCTTACCATCTGTTAAAACAACTATCGAGCTTTGAAGGTCAATAAACTTTTCCAAATTTTCATATGCTGCTGCTCTTTCCGTAATATCATAAAGACTGCCAAAGCTTTTAACAATGTCACCGTTACTGTTTAATTCATGACTTCCATGTTCCTCTACAAAACGTATCTCCCCATCCTTTGTCACGATACGATGATGTATCTCATAGGTAGTTTTGTTTTTAATCGATTCCGTGTATGCCTTGTGTACTTTTTTACGGTCCTCAGGGTGTACAAGTGATAAAAACGCTTTATATGAAGGTCTGAATGTTTCAGGCGTGATATCAAGGATCTTATAGACCTCATCAGTTAAATAAAACTTTTGTTTTATATGATCGTACGTTAAAGAACCGAAATGAGCAATTTTTTGTGCATGATAAAAAGAGTCGTTTATTGCTTGCAATCTATATCTATTTTTACGTAATTTTTCAATCTGATATAAAATTATAAATAACAATATAAACATCACTGCACTTATTACAAATGCAATAATTTTATAGATTAAGTACTCATGCTGTATATCTAATATCTCATTTTGTAAACTAAAGGAGATCAAATACCCGGCATGTTTTTGATCAGTATTTACAAAACTGATAAAGTTAACTGTATACCCTTTGTCGTTATCGATAATAGAGACCGAAAAATCTTTGTGTTCCTGAAGTTCCTCATAAAAGTGAGGAGATTGTTTTGCTAATTCAGTCAATTTTGACACAAGTTTATTTTCTGAGTTACGCTTTGTAATAGCTGATATTTCAGGATTCTCTATATAATAGTTTTTATCAAAATCCGATATGGAGATCAATCCTCTATGCCACTTAAATACTTTGTCGTAACTTTCATGCTTTGTTACAATCAATGCAAAAACAGAGTTTGGCATCAGTTTACTTAGTTTTGCTTCTATCCCTTCAAATGCGATCGAGAACTCCGCACTTCCTAGATATTCACCTTTATCTATTATTGGAAAAACATATCTGTAACCTGAGAAGAGCCTTCCCCCTTCAAACCCTATCACTTGTTTATGTTCACGATTCACCATTTGAATAGACTTTCTTAAATCTATAAGAGAATCCCCGTTTTCACAAGGCATATTCATTCGCAATAAACTTTTTCCATCATCAGTATGTATATGAAACTGACGTACATACATCCCTTTCATCGCATCATATGATTTATATAAAGCCCTGTAGAGTTTTCCTCGTAGAAGATTGCGTTTTTCTTCACTTTTAGAGTTTTTAAAACTGTGTAACAGATTCATCACAGTATCGTTATGTAAAAGAAAATTAAAATCTTTTTGACCTGCAACCTCATAAGTATTTATAACACCGTTATAGGTTGCCTTAGTAGTTAGAAGCGCATGGTGATTATAGTCAACTATCGCCACCTCTTTCATATGATCCAGATATTTAAATAAACAAAATACGAAAACAATAAAAACAATAGAACTAAGGAGAACCTTTTTTATCATTTCATATTCCCCTCTTTTGGTATCTCACAATCTATATTTAAACTATCATATAATTTTGTATCTGCAGGTACTACACCATATCTTAAACTAAGGTCCCACTTTTCATAAGTTGTTTTTGGAATACTTAAAAGTGTATAGGTAAGCTTTGTGATCTCTTGATCTGAAAGCGTTTTTTTATTGACAACTATAGTAAATCCCGGAAGCAGTTCACTTACAGCTACAATATCCATACCGAGTGATTCATACTGCTTAGCAATAGCTTCGGTTGAGCCGGCAAGGACAAACTCCTCTCTCATTACAGAAGTTAATGCATTTGTATGTGACATTGTATAGTTATACAGCTGCTCTTCAAGGGCAACTCCAAATTTTTTCTTTAGCAGTTTTCTTGTAGCGTAGTAACCGCAGGTAGAAAGCGGCTGTGTAAGTGCAATCTTTAATTTTTTATCAAAATCAATCTTATCTTCACTAAATTTAGATAGTGCACATCTATAAAAAGCTTTTCCATCTTTTTGTTTAAATGAAACGATCGGTTCAATATCTGGATATTTTGATTTTAATATTGCATATGGTAAAGGTCCAAGATAAGCTATATCGATGGTTCCATCTTCAAAACCTTTTAAAATATCTTCATAGTTATTTTGATAGTTAAACTTGATGGTTAAGGAGCTGTTCTTTTGCAGGTAGTCTATAAGAGGGATAAAAGCTTGAATAGTTTTTTGCTCATTTTTCATAGGCAGGGGAGAAAAATAAATCTCCCTTTTTTGAGTTGCTAAAAGTGGTATTGACAATAGAACTATAAAAAGAAGTGTTCTTTTAACAAGGCTCATTTTACCTACTTTTATCAAATTAATTTGATTGTAACTAAAAAATATATAATCAAATCTTAATTGAATCTAATAAATCCACTTTAATTTTTTATAGTGATACGATGTAGACTTTTGAGTTTTTTACCTCTACTTTACCAAGAAGCTCATACTCAAAAAGTTTTGTAGCATCTTTCTTCATCGCCTCTTCATACGTTGGATTTGTTTTACAAAAGAGTAAAAACTCATCTTCATCAACTTCATTTTTTTCTCTCGTACCAAACTGTTCTATAAATTCATCAATGTTATAGATAAGCTTAGCCTTACCCTCTTTAAGAAGTTGAGAACTCCCTTCGCTTTCACCTAACCTATGAGGAAACACATAGATCTCTTTTTCCATCTTTAAAGCATACTCTACACTTCTCATCGTTCCACTATCTAAATCAGCATACGCTACGATCAAGATATCGCTCAAAGCTACGATCAACTCATTTCGAAGAGGGAAGTTATATCTTCTTGAGGGTTCACCCTTGGCAAACTGACTTAACACTAACCCTTTGTTTTCTATCTCTTGGATCAGGTTTTTATTCACAGCAGGATAGCGGACATCTAAACCTGTCCCTGCTACCATAATAGTATTTGCAGCCCCCGCACTTTTATGTGCAATAGCATCTATTCCAATTGCTCCGCCGCTGACTATTTTAATACCTCTTAAGGCTAATTTGGAACAAAGTTCCTGTGTGATATTTCGGGCATATTGATTTGGTTTTCTACTTCCTACAACCGATATTTTTTTAGATTCCAATAACTCAATGTTACCTTTATAGTAGAGATTTTCAGGATATTTTTTCATAGCGTTTAAACTATCTATCTCAAAATCTATTTTTGCAATCATAACTAGTACATGGTACCTATTTTTACAAGCTGTACACTTTTAAGGAGTGCTTTTGACTCGGCTAAAGCTTGTAAAGTATTTTTATGCGGATGGCCGATCGCTATAGCTTTTCCATGTGTTTTTGCAAACTCTACAGCTTTTTTGATCTGCTCTTTTACATACTCTTTTTCCATATGATGATCTAGAAAAACATCACGGGCAACATATTTTACACCGTAATTTTTTGAGACTTTCGGTGCTTGTGTTTGTGCAGTTGTTCTACTGTCTACAAAATGTAATCCTAACTTTTGAAATGCAAAGTAGAGTCTGTTCATAGCCACTTCATTTGAGGTAAACTTGCTACCTGTATGGTTATTGATATACTCCACTTTTGGGAAAAGTTGTTTTATATCTTCTACTCTTTTAAAGATCTCTTGTTGCGAATCATGCACACGTAAAGTATATGGTTCTTCTTTGGAAAAATGTTGTGCCTCCATCGGTAAGTGAACCATATAGCCGCTCTCTTTTGCAGCCAACTTTGCAGAGTTAGGACGTGCAGGACTAGGTGGCAAGAAAGACATAGTCAATGGTATTTGCAAAGATTTTATAGCGCGAACCTGCGAAGCTGTACTTACGTCATCAATAATAATTGTCAACTCCGGTTTATGAGTAGTGACAACTCTTTTTTCAACTACCTTCTTTGGAGGATTAACAAGTGTAGTGTCTTCAATTTCATGTGAAGCCGATGTATATGATTTAGACTCTTTTTTCAAGACTTCTTGTAATCTTTTTGTCACATCCTGTTTTTCAATTTTAGCCGTTTTTTCAAGTTTTTTCAGTAACTCTTTTTGCTTTTGCTGCTCTTTTTTTACAAGAGTGCTAATCTGCTCTTTTCCTTCGTTAAACCCAAAATAGTACCCAGCTACCAATGAACTCAGCATCAATGCTACAATAGCTAAAAACCAAGCCGTATAAGTAAGTATTTTTGAACTTGACGATGTTTTCTTTTTTCTTTTTCTTGCCATATTTTTAAAACTTTATCTATCTTATTTTTGAAACTATATCCTAAAAAAATTAAATCACTAAAATCTATGGCAATTTGTCATAAAATTAGTACAAATACTATGTGGTTTATTTAAGCATAACTTATGTATAATTCCGAGTTCCTTTCTCTTTGTAATGTCAAATAATGACACTATATTCAGATCCGAAAGGGAAACAAAAGCCTAGAAACAGGCAATACCAAGAGGAGATCATACGATATGAGAAAATACGAAAACCTAGTAATCGTAAAACCTACATTAACTGCTGAAGAGATTCAAGCTAGCATTGCTGCTATCGAAGAAGTAATCACTTCTAACGGTGGTGAAATCGCTGCTACAGATGCAATGGGAATGAGAAAACTTGCTTACCCAATCGCTAAAAACGAACGTGGTTATTACCATGTTATCTACTATTCAGTAGCACCATCTTCAATTACTGAAATTGAAAGACGTTTCCGTATTAACGAGGAAATTCTTCGTTTCGTAACTATCAAATACGAAAAAAACAGTGAAGTAAAAGCATGGGATGCATTAGTTGAAAAAGCTAAAAAAGCTCCAGTTGCTAAAGAAGAAGCACCAGCTACAGAAGAAGCTGCTGAATAATTTAAGGAAAACTAATGTTCAATAAAATAATCTTGGTTGGGAACTTAACTCGCGATATCGAACTTAGATACTCTCAAGGTGGTAGTTCAATTGCAAAATCTGCAATCGCTACAACTCGTAAATTCACAAGTAACGGTGAAAGAAAAGAGGAAGTATGTTTCGTAGATATCACTTTCTTCGGAAGAAGCGGAGAGATCGCAAACCAATACCTTCGTAAAGGGAGTAAAATCCTAGTAGAGGGAAGATTGAATTTTGAACAATGGGTTGACCAAAATGGACAAAAAAGATCTAAACACTCTGTTATAGTTGAGTCTATGCAAATGCTTGATGCTAAAGGTACAAACCCATCAATGGGTGCACCTGGAATGTCTCAAGATATGCCACAGGGTAATTTTGGTGGTAATGATTACAATGCTCCTATGCAGGGGCAAGCGCAATCATACCAAGCACCACAAATGCAACAACAGCCAAGTTATGAGCAACAACCTACTCAAAACTACGGTCAACAAAATCAAGGCTACTCTCAGCAACAAGTTGCGGCTCAACAAAGTAGAGAGATGCCTAGTAGCAACTCTATACCTGAAATAGATATAGATGAAGATGAAATTCCATTTTAGAAAAAACTAGATATAAAAGGTAATAACATGTCAGAAAAAAGAAAATACAAAAAAAGATATTGTAAATATTGTGAAGCAAAAGTTGACTTCATCGATTATAAAGATGTAGCAAACTTACGTTTTTCTCTTTCAGAGAGATATAAAATCATGCCACGTCGTTTAACAGGTAACTGTAAACGTCACCAAGACATGATCTCAACTGTGATCAAACGTGCTCGTGCAGCTGCATTAGTACCATACACTGTAACTCGTAAAGCAGTTGTAACTAATCCATTTGAAAATTTAAAATAGTCAAATGACGAAAGACCTCTTTTTGAGGTCTTTTACTCCTAAAACCTATAATTAGGAATATTTTTTGCTTTTACTTTTTTAAAAAGTGAGCATATGAAACATTTCCTTTTACCCTTTCTACTTTTTATCTCCCTATTTGCACAACAAAAAGAATTCTCTATTATTATTCATAAACCGTTTGATGCAGCACTCTTAGATATTACTCAAAACTACGATAGAACAATCTCGGCTATCGGTTTTTCAAATCAAAACATACAAACAACACACCACTCTAAAACATACTCCGACCCATTTGAATATCTTGCCAGTGTTTCAGGACAGTACGGGATGCAGATGCATCTGGTCCAAGTAGATGACCAAGCTAACATTGTTCTTTCAAAAGTCGCAAAATTATCTCGTTTCAATAAAGCCGTGGCACTTGTTAAAACACCTGATGATGGGTACTTTGTAGGTGGTTACACTTTAGACGGAGAGCTCATAGTTGTTAAACTTGATGCAAAAGCAAATGTAGTTTTTACAAAGATATTCGGTACTAAAAACTACGATCGTATGAATAAGCTGGTACTTTTAAGTGACGGCGGAGTATTGGCAGTGGGTTCATCTTTTACAACAAGAGATACAAGTGACAATATGTTTGAAACAGGTCTTGGAGTGAGTGATATATTTCTTACAAGATTTTCAAAAAACGGCCATATGCAATGGAGTAAAAAGTTTGGGACAAAAGATGATGACAAGGGTATAGATGCTGTAGAAGCCGCTGACGGCAGTTTTGTAGTTATCAGTACTACCTCTTACAACCAACACACAGATGCTACATTGATGAGGGTTACAGAAAACGGAAATAAACTTTGGCTCAAACAATACAAATCAGAAAACTTGCTCACTCCAAAAAGGATACTCAAACTTCGTGACAACAACTTTCTTGTCTCTTTGGTAGAATACAATGCTCTCCAACAAGAGCATATCCGTCTTATTAAATTTGACCTCTATAAAAATGTTTTACTCGATAAAAAAATATTTACTACATATCCAAGTGGTCTTAATGATATAAAAGAGTTCTCAGACGGAACTATAATGGGTGTAGGATATGTCAAGGATGCATTCAATACCGATGCTTTGGCTATGTTGCTCGACTCAAACCTAGCAATGCTTAGACAAGAGCATTACGGTGAAGACAATTATGATCTCTTTACCTCATTGGTAATTTTAAACAATTCTGAAATTGCGGCAGCAGGCATCCATACAGATAACGATTCACAAGAAACAAATATGTGGATCATGAAGCTAAACAGAGATACTACGATTACAAAAGTTCAACTCAATTCCAAATCTCTATATGATAAACTTTGTGAACTTTTTGCACAAGAGATTCACAATAAACAGATAAAAATAACACAAGACCTAGATATAGAACTACTTGATAGCAGTTTGTTTTTTCAAGTGGGTGTATACAAGCTGACAGATAAACAAAAGCAGTTTATCAAAAGTTTTGGAAAAAAGCTTATCCCTTTTCTGATCAAACATCAAGAGTCTGTAGCACAATTACAAATCAATGGGCATACGTCAAGTGAATGGGCAAAAGAGGAGTACACTAGCAGATACCTTAAGAATGAAAAGCTTTCAATGCAACGTGCCTATTCTGTTTTTTCGACACTATTTCGTACACAAGATACAACTACACAAAAATGGTTAAGTAAGATTATTGTCGGGAGTGGTTTTAGTTCTTCAAAAAAAGAGGTTTTTAATTATATTGAAAATAAAAGATTATCGAGAAGGGTAAGTTTTAAAATAATTACTCAGTAGATTTTAGACTCAAAAGAGTCTAAAATTAACCACATGCCGGCATTTCACCGTCATTAGCATATTTCCAACAAAAATCATAAAGATCTTCTATGTCTTTGTCTCTCAGTTTATTAATTTTTTTCTCACCGCTTGGACACATACCGATCCATTCTTCTTTCAGCTTACCAGCTTCATGAATAGCTTCCCATTCTTTTCTATTTTTCTTTTTAGATAAATCTGCACCCGTTTTGAGTCCATCTTTTTTACAAGAACTTTTAAGTTTCTTTAAATAAACTCTTTGCCCTTTTGAAGCATCTGCCATAGCACTTGTAGCAAATACAGAACCGGCTACTAACGCCGATAACACTAAAGAAGTAGTTTTTGTCATAACATTTCCCTTTAAATATAAAACTGCATTATATTACAATCATCTACTTAAAGAGTAGATTAATTCAAAAACTATTCACCGAACTCGTCAAAGTTGCTTTGGCGAAATGCAAGTCTAGTTTTATCTTGCTTGAGTTTTTTATAGAGTTTGAATTTTGCTTTTTCCAGATCGTCATCTGTATATTCAAACTCCGCTTTGATGTTTTCATCATTGATACTAGCAGTATCCATAGCAAAAAGTTTCAACTCTTTTTTTGTCAGTTTTGATTTCAACACTGCATAAAGTGCTTTATCGTCTTCAATCAAATCGATAAGATCTAATTTTGTAAATTCTGCCAACTTTTCTCTAAAATTATTTTCGTCGTGGTATTGTCTCCACACTGTTTTTTCTAACACTATATATGCTCCAAAATTTTTGTTAAGTCTTTCTCATCTACGATGATATTGGCTTCTTTTTTTAAGATTTCTCTACCACAAAATGCTACACGTGTTCCGGCATGAGCAAACATACTCAAATCGTTTGCACCGTCACCGCACACTAAAGTTTCCTCTTCACTTACACCTAAGATGTTTTGCAGACGTACAAGCATATCACCTTTTGAGAAGTTGAACATCATATCTCCACCTACTAAACCTGTAAGCTTGCCGTCTTTTACATGAAGGGCATTTGAGAAGTCTGCGTCGTATCCTAAAATATCTTTGGCATAACTAGTTGCCGTTCTAAAGCCACCTGAGAAACATACAACCGTCATCCCTCTTTTTTTCAGCTCAGCGATTGTCTCGATTGCTCCCGGCATATAAGGCAAGTTGTGTGCAATCTTTTCAACAACTGAAAAGTCAAGCCCTTTTAAAAGCCCTACCCTCTGTTGAAGTGATTCAAAGAAGTCGAGTCTTCCGCTCATTGCTTCTTCTGTAATTTGCGCTACTTGTTCCCCTATCCCTAATTCATCGGCAAAAAAATCGATCGTTTCACCGTCCATTAGAGTAGAATCAAAGTCAAATACTGCAAGTTTTAGCATAAATTTCCTCTGTTTATTATATAATTTCGAAATTATAGCGAAATAGGACTTTTTTTGTTTGAAAAACTGACAGATAAACTAAAAAACGGCAGATATTTAACTTTAGAGACAACTCCAGGACACAATGCCCAGTTTTCTCCGACGATAGATAAAATTCAAGATCTTGGTTTAGATAAACTCGTAGATGGATTCTCTACAACAGACAACCCTCTTGCAAAGCTTAAATTTAACGCTCTTTTTGGTGCAAAACTGCTTCAAGATAGATTTAATAAGCCTGTAATAGCAACAATGAGTATGCGTGATCGCAATAAGATAGCATTGCAATCCGATCTTTTAGGTGCTAACGAGTTTGACATAAGGGCAATTCTCGCTCTGACTGGAGATCCTGCGACTATCTCCGATCAGCCAAATACAAAAGGTGTTTTTGAAGGTGACAGCACTTTACTCCTAGATATAATCAGTGCATTTAACTCGGGGATGGATTATGCGGGTAAACCTTTCAATATAGGGCCTCAACCGATCTATCCGTTTGCAGTTGTAAACTCTTATGCAAAAAATCCTAAAACGCTACAAAAAAAGATGCAAAAGAAGATCAAACACGGTGCAATCGGAATTATCACGCAACCGGTGTATGATATTGAAAATGCAAAACAACTTTTAGAGTTAAAAGAGAATGCCAATAAAGAGTGTTGTTCTGAGAATAAAAGTGCTGAGCTAATCATGGGAGTTTTTCCAATTACGAAACTTCGTACTGCACAGTTTCTCTCAGCACATGTTCCGGGTATTAACGTACCTGACTGTTGGCTTGAAAAATTGCGTAAAGCAAGTAAAGGCGGTTTAGAAGAGGAGTACAAAGTCGGTTTTGAACTCAGTAAAAAACTCTTTGATGACTTACAAGAACTCCATCCAAAAGTACACTTAATGACTGCAAACCAGTTTCAAATAGCAAAAGATATATTAGTATAGATAAGGGAAGATATGATTGATTTAAAATTATTACAAAAAGATTTTGACGAAGTAAAAAGAAAACTACTAAGAAAAGGTGTTGAAGAGTCTACACTTGAAACTTTAAGAGTAAAAAACGAAGAATTAAAAGAAGCAAAGAAAAACTTTGAAGCGCTTCAAGCTGCACAAAATGCTATGAGTAAAGAGTTTGGTGTATATAAACGTGAGGGAAAAGATATCTCTGAACTAAAAGCTCGTGTTGATGAAAATAAAGTAAAAGTTGCAGAGGCTATTGAAGTGCAGCGTGTAAAACAAGAGGAACTTGAATCTATCGCAATGGCTATCCCTAATATGCCGGATGATAACGTTCCAGATGGTGCTGATGAAGAGGATAATATTGAGCTAAAAAAAGTACTTACTCCTCGTGAGTTTACTTTTACGCCAAAAGAGCACTGGGAACTTGCAGAACAAAACGGCTGGATCGATTTTGAACGTGGTGTAAAACTGGCAACTAGCCGTTTTAGTGTGCAGTTTGGTATGGGTGCAAGACTCGAGCGTGCACTTATAAACTTTATGCTTGACTTTAACCGTGGACGCGGATTTGATGAAGTAAGTGTACCTGCACTTGTTAACAGAGAAGCGTTAGAGGGAACTGGACAGCTTCCTAAATTTGAAGATGATCTTTACAAGGTACAAGACCCAGAGCTTTTCCTTATTCCAACTGCTGAAGTACCGGTTACTAACCTTTACCAAGATGAGATCTTAACAGAGCAAGAGCTTCCTAAAAAGATGACGGCTTATACATCTTGTTTTAGAAAAGAAGCAGGAGCAGCAGGACGTGATACTCGCGGTATGATTCGTCAACACCAGTTCCATAAAGTTGAACTTGTTGCGATCACACACCCTGACGAGAGTGAAAAAGTTTTCGATGAGATGGTAGCGTGTGCATCTGACCTTTTAACTGCACTAGAATTACCTCACCGTTTAGTAAACCTGTGTACGGGTGATCTTGGTTTCGGTGCTGCTCATACTACGGACATCGAAGTTTGGTTACCGGGACAAAATACTTACCGTGAAATCTCTTCTATCTCAAACACAAGAGAGTTCCAAGCACGTCGTGCAAAAATCCGTTTTAAAAACGGCAAGAAAAATGATATGGTGCATACACTTAACGGTTCATCTTTAGCAGTTGGGCGTACACTTGTAGCTATTATGGAAAACTTCCAACAAGAAGACGGGACTATTACAATCCCTCAAGCTTTACACCCTTATTTAGGGATGTAAAGCGTCCTTATTACGTTCTTTGAGTTCAATCCCCTCTACTTACTTCTCCTTCTTTTTTAACCTTTACCTATATAAAACCTTATACTTTTTACTTTTTTCATTATATTACTAACGTATTTTCTATCTATGGTATTAAAATTGCTTGATGTGATATAATTTCAAAAACTAGGTACCTATGGCTAACGAACAAGAAGAAGAGATAATTATCATTGAAGACATTGATGCGGTCAAGGATGCGTCTGACAATGAAGCCAAAGAAGATGGAGAAGATGCTTCAAAACAGAAACTTATAATCTTTATCTCGATTGCAATTATTTTAATCACTTTAATTTTAGCTATTGTTATATTCTCAAGCTCTTCTGATGAAGAGTTAACAACACTCTCAAGCCAGAGCATTTTAGAGGAAAAACTTAAAACTCCACAAGAGATAAGAGTTGAACCTAGTAAACTAGAAAAAATGATTGCAAAAGCCAACTATCTCTATTCAAACGGTGACAAGCTTAAAGCACTTTCACTCTATCAAAAAATAGCACAATACTCACAAGCAATCTCTATGTATAACCTAGGGGTGGCACAACTTAAAGACAAACAATATAAACTAGCATTAGAGACTTTTCAAAAGGCGATAGAAAACGATGAAAAGAGATGTGTAAGTGCTATCAATGCAGCAGTTTGTTCTCTTTACCTCAAAGACAAAGAGAGTTTTACATACTATATCGATTTAGCCTATGCTTATCTCCCTTACGAAATTAACTCACCGCTTTATTCATACTATTATAGTTTAATCAATTACTATAAACGTGACTACCTTTCTGCATTAAATAGTTTAAACAATGCTACAACTAACACCTATCCAACGGTTCAGAGCAACCTTAAAGCAAAAATAAATGCACTTTATGAGAATAACTATGATGCTATCGATGCTCTAGAGATGAATACAGATGAGATTAATGATTTTTCTTTAGGGTTATTGTATTCAAGAGTCGGTGATGCCACTTTGGCTGTCAAACATTTTGAAGCATCCCTGCTAGCAGAGAAAGAGGTGCTTCGTTCAAGATTGGCAATGGCATTTACATTGCTCAAAGCCGGACAAGTTGAAAAAGCGAATATGGAGCTAAAAAAAGCTTCTAAGGATTTTCCAGAGGAGGTTATGAAACCTTATCCTGTAGTTGTGAAACTTAAGGACTCACTCTTTGATCCAAAAGAGGCACAAAAAATTTATAGAAATGTAACCCTTACTTCAAAAAGTATGGATTATCAAAAAATATTTTATTATTCACCATACAAAATGTTTAATGCCGATCAAACGATCAGCTATATAAGAAAAGGAAACGCCAATACTTTTATCGATAATATTAAGTCGGCTCAAGAATATCTCAAAAAAAGCTCCTCTTCATCAAATGTAAACAAAGGGATGACTCTTGCTATTAAAAAAGCATTAAACCTGCAACTTCGTGAGGCAAATGAGGATTTTCAAAAACTGGTGAGGATCCAACCAAAACACTCTATCCTCCAATATAATTTAGGATTAACGTATGCTCAGCTTGGGAATCTCAACAAAGCACATGAACACTTTTTACGATCATACTATCTTGATTCAAAAAACTTTTTAGCGGGTCTTTATGCCGTGTTTACTGCACAACTGACTAACAACAAATATCTAAAACTACGTTCTATCCTCTCAGACTCAATCCATATGGAAAATGACAGTGAGGAGAAAGAACTATATAAAGCACTTTTAACTATCTCTCAAAACAACTATCTATTGGCTGCTGACTGGCTTCAAGTAAGTGATAAAAAAAGACCTTTATATTTAGTACTGAATGCAATCATAGGTACACACACGAATAACTATGATATAGCTAATGCTGCAACCTCAGAGCTTGTTTCTTTACTGCCAAACGATATTCTTCCTCATATTATGTATATGGACACCCATTTCCATAAGTATGATGATGTAAAATATGCTAAAGAGATTATCAGTTATCTTAAAGATCAAAGTTTCGACTATAACGATCTTTATTACGGACCGTATATTACAAGATATCTTTATATCCAGATCAATCTGTTAACAGGTAGACTTTACTATCTTCGTCAGCAACTCAAAGAGAAATTAGCCACTTCAGACAGTTACACGCTTGAGATAGAGAACACTCTTGCACTTGCATCGCTTTTTGATAAACAGTTTGAAGAGTCATATAGTTTATATAACCATCTTATTGATGAAAGAAAAATAACTGATGCCTATACACTCTATCTTGGTGCTGTAGCATCTACAGCTGCAGGACATCATAGCAATGCTATAGCACTCTTAGAGCTTGCAAAAGTAAAGAATAGATCATTTTATGAAAGTAGATTTGCTCTTGCACTTCTGTATTTAGAAGCGAAAAACTATGAAGCTGCCGTTATCCAGCTCTCTGGAATCAATTCAAATAACTATAGATCAAGCTATTTTGACTTTGGGATAGATACTCAGAAATTGTTATTTGAAAAACAGCATCAAGAGAAGTAAGCTATTAAGCTCTCTGATGCTTTTACTCTTTCAGAAATATGTAGATTTAATCGAACATTGGAAGGAAGATAAATTGTTGTTACACAGTTTGTAGCAAAACCGTATCTCATAGATTTGATAACCTCTTGCTCTTCATGTAGATCACAAAAGATAGGAACTGGAGATTGTTTTAGTGTGTGAACTACTTTTACATTCTCTTCTTTCTCATTTACTATTTCAAGTGATAAAGACTCGTTAAGATCAGAAAAAAGTTTAGAAGTCTTCGCGGATTTTGTCCCTTTGATAAGTGCCAGATTTTCAACTTTTCCATTCAATGGTGCACGTAAAAGTCCTACATCGGTAAAACTAGATTCTATCTCAATTTTGTATCTATATTTACCGCTTTCTATCTCTTCAATAGTACTTACAACACCATCACATGGAGCTATAATACTACTTTTATCAAAGATTTGTAATTCTCTTTCCGGGTTTCTAAAAATATATCCAAAAAAGAGCGTTACAAAAAAAGCAAGTGTTGCTAAAAACTCAAAACCAAACATATAAAATATTATAAAAGCTAATGCAGAATAACCTACATAACTAAAAGAATATTTTGCAATGATTAAGAGATTATTGTTCATCTTTCTGCTCTTTGTCACTCATAGAAGCATCCTCTTTAAGTTCCTCTTCTATCCCTTCAACTTCTTCAACAAGTTTAGACTCTATTCCGGCTCTCTCTTCGAAATCTTTAATGATTTTACGAACATCCTCACCTGTGATGTTCTCTTCTTTATAGAGTAATGATACCATATCTTCGATTGCTTCGCGATACTCTTCTAAACGTGCTATAACAGCTTCATAACGCTCTTGTAAAGAGTTTTTGATAAATGTATCCATATCTTCGGCCATCTTATCACTATACTCACGAGTACTTCCACCTGTTGGTCCTAAGAACGATTGACGAGATTTTTCAAGAACCATAAGTCCTGCAATATCTGTCATACCGTACGTTTGCACCATAGACTTAATGATGTCAGTTGCACGTTCTAAATCGTTTCCGGCACCTGTAGATATCTCACCTAAGAACACTTGTTCAGCTGCACGTCCGCCAAGAAGAACATCTACTTCTGCCCATAACTCATGGCGTTGCATCATAAACTTATCCTCTTCAGGTTTGTTTAGAGTGTATCCAAGAGCTGCAAGTCCGCGAGGCACAATAGAAACTTTTGAAACTTTTTTTGCACCTTCAGTAGTCTCAGCTAAAAGTGCATGTCCACTTTCATGATATGCTACGATTTTTTTCTCTTTCGGATTAATACGACGTGATTTTTTAGCAAGTCCAGCTAATGCTCTCTCAACAGATTCAAAAAGGTCTTGTTGTTTTACTGTTTTTTGACTTTTACGCCCTGCTAATAGTGCTGCTTCGTTTACAACGTTTGCTAAATCAGCTCCTGCTAATCCGGCAGTTAAACGAGCAACCTCTTCAAGATCTACATCATCATCCATTTTTACATCTTTAACATGTACTTTTAAAATCTGAATACGTCCTGCAAAATCAGGTTTGTCAACAAGAACTTGTCTGTCAAAACGACCAGGACGAAGAAGTGCTTGGTCAAGGATCTCAGGTCTGTTAGTTGCCGCTAAAATAATTACAGGCGTATCAGTACCAAATCCATCCATCTCAGCAAGTAGTTGATTCAAAGTTTGTTCACGTTCGTCATTTCCGCCCATTACACCGCCGGCAGCACGACTTTTACCGATAGCATCGATCTCATCGATAAAGATAATAGAAGGTGCATCTTTTTTAGCTTGTTCAAACAGGTCACGTACACGTGCAGCACCCACACCCACAAACATCTCGATAAAACTAGAACCGCTTACAGAGAAGAAAGGTACTTCTGCTTCACCCGCTACCGCTTTTGCTAAAAGTGTCTTACCAGTACCGGGAGAACCAACTAATAGTACCCCTTTAGGGATCTTAGCACCAATCTCTACATAACGACCCGGGTATTTTAGAAAGTCAACGATCTCGTGAACTTCCTCTTTTGCTTCTTGAACACCGGCTACATCATCAAACTTCGTACTCGGCTTTTCAGAGTTCACCATCTTTTTGTTGGCACCCATACCAAGCATACCGCCACCCATAGATTTTTGCATTCTCGATGCAAAAAACATCCAGATACCGAGGATTAGTAAAAATGGGAACAACCATCCAAACATCTCTGTAAACCAGTTTGATTCACTAAAACCTGTATACTCTATCTTATTTTTATCTAGGAGTTCTACAAGACCGTTATCTTCAGGAATTACTCTTGTAGTATAAAGTGTAGCACCGTCAGTTGATTTTGCACGGATATAACTTTGTCCAATCTCAACATTGCTTAGTTCTTTATTTTCCACTAGAGCTTTTAATTCAGAATAACTAACCTGCTTTACTTTAGCTCCACCGCCTAGTGTTGAAGATGAACCGCCACCTTCACCTATCATCATTTTAAATATCAAAATCACCGCAACTGAAAAAATTGCAAACGTTATAAGGGGATTTTGATTAAAAAAGTTATTATTTTTATTATTATCTTGTTTATCTGCCATTATTTATCTCTTTTTTACTACTAAACTCACCCATTCATCTTGATAGATCTTCTCAACGATCTCACAATCAGAATACGATTTTAAAACTTTATCCTCATACTTATCTAATATACCTGATAAGATTAATATACCATCATCTTTTAAAGCTTTTTTCAAATCATTTGCTAAAAATATTAATACGTCTGCAACTATATTTGCCACGACTACATCATATTGCTTCTCTAAGTTTGAGCACGAACCTTCCCAAATTTTATCAAATTCTAAATTATTCAGTTGTGCATTTTCTAGAGAATTTTTTACAGATATTTCATCCGTATCACAAGCTTCTACACTTGCTCCAAGTTTCATTGCCGCTAAAGAGAGTATACCACTACCGCATCCAACGTCTAAAACACTATCTCCAGTTTTTACATATTTTGATATTGCTTTAAGTACTGAAGCCGTTGTTGGGTGATGACCTGTACCAAATGCTAATGCAGGGTCTATTACAATATTAATTAAATCCGGATTATCTTCACTCCATGTAGGATGGATGTAAAATTTTTCTATTGCAAGTGGTTCAATGCTGTCTCTATACATTTGAACCCAATCATTGTTTTGCAGCTTTTTCTGTGTAGCCTCTAACTCGATTGTAACACCTAAAGCCTTTTGCAGTGCTTCACGAAACTGTTCCAATCCCCAAGCGATAGTTTCTAAGTCATCTTCACTTCTAATGATAAACCCATCATTGGTTTCTTCAAAACCAACAGGAAGCGTATCGGATAAAAAATCTGAAAATAGTGAATGATGAGAGGAAACTTTTACAGTGAGTTCATAATAATGCTCTTGCATTAATCAGCGATACCCATAACTGCACCAAGTTTCTCTTTTAAAACTTGTGGCGTAAACGGTTTTACAATATAGTTATTTACACCCGCTTTTAAAGCTGTAATAACCTCTGCTTTACCACCTTCTGTAGTAACCATAATGATCGGAAGATCTGTAAAACGTGCATCTGCACGAACTTTTTTCACAAGCTCTAATCCATTCATCTCAGGCATATTCCAGTCAGTAATTAACATCTCAATATCCGGGTTTGAATTCATTTGTTCCCAACCCTCAACACCATCAGCACCTTCTAGAACATCTTTGTATCCTAAACGAGCTAAAGTATTTTTAATAATACGACGCATTGTAGAGCTATCATCAACAACAAGTAATTTCAAGCGAAATCCTTTTTATATAATTTGCAAATTAATTTCGGTAATAATATCGAAATTTTTATTGTTTTACTATTAATCCAATAATTTAAACATCTTAGGCAAGTCTAAAGTACCTTCATAATATGCTTTTCCAATAATTACCCCATCAACCTCTTTAGTATCAATAAGTGCTTTAATATCGTTCTCATCTTTCACACCGCCACTCGCGATTGTACTTACGCCACTCGCACGAGCAATCTCCAGAGTAAACTCAACATTAACACCGCTAAGCGTTCCGTCTTTACCGACATCTGTACAGATTATAGCATCAACTCCGGCATTAGCAAATTCGCGTGCTAAATCAGTTGCTTTCATAGATGAAACTTCGCCCCATCCTTCTACTGCAACATAACCGTCAATCGCATCAATACCTACAGCTATCGGATATTTTGCAGCCATATCTCTTACAAATTGAGGATCTTTTACCGCGATAGAACCTAAAATGATTCTATCAATTCCGATCTCAAGCATCTTCTTGATAGTCTCTTCATCACGAATTCCACCGCCGAGTTCTAGTTTTACGTTACAGTTTGCACGAATTTTTTTAATCTGCTCTAAATTTTTAGGCTCCCCTGCAAATGCACCGTTTAGGTCAACCAAGTGTACCCACTCTGCACCCATCTCTTCAAACTTTTTTACAAGTTCCCACGGCTCGTTAGAGTATATTTTAGCACTATCCATCAGCCCTTTTGTAAGTCTTACCGCTTGTCCATCTTTTAAGTCTATTGCCGGATATAAAGTCATAAAGTGTTTGTTCCTTTGTTTCTTGTTATAAATTGATAAAATTTTCTAATATTTTTAAGCCGTTTGTATGGCTTTTTTCTGGGTGTGGCTGAATTCCCATTACGTTATTATGTGCCACTGCCGATGTAAATTCATACCCATAGTTTGTTCTCCCGATAATGTCGTTTTCATCATCGCAATTTACGTGGTACGTATGTACAAAGTAAAGGTAATGCATATCATCGAGCCCTTTAAATAAAGGGTGGTCTGTTGTAAACATTCTGTTCCAACCCATATGAGGTACTTTGAGTTTTTCATCAAATTTAGACTCATCAAAACGTGTCACTTTTCCCTTAATAAGTCCAAGCCCCTCGTGTGCACCAAACTCTTCACTGCTTTCAAACAGAAGCTGCATTCCAAGACATATTCCGAGCATCGGCTTACCGCTTGCGGCAAACTCTTTAATCGCATCGATCATGTTTCTCTCTCTAAGATGCTCCATCGCATCACCGAATGCTCCAACACCCGGTAAGATCAATTTATCGTAATTTTTAAACTTTGCAGGATCGCTCTCTACAACCGTATCTTTTCCTAAAGTAGCAAATGCATTTTGTACACTTGCCAAATTTCCCATATTGTAGTCAACTATTGCTATCATCTATTCTTCTATCTTTAATTTTGTAAATTTTATATAAACTGCCAAACTTATAAGTAAAAAGCCAACGCCAGCTACGATAAACATCGCATACTGCAATTTGTCCGGATCGGTGATCGCGAATTTAAAGACCAGCATCAACGCTTCAATAGAAAGTGCGATAATGATAGAACCTAAAAAGCGCACCATCGTTTTATGCGGTCCGGCAATATTGTGCTCTTTATGCCGCCCGAGTATCTCCTCTTCGATCAAGGTTTTGGAGAGATCAAAGATGGCCAAGGAGAGTGTAAGTAAAATTGTCGCTTCAAATACATGCTTAATATCAAAGCTTGTTGGTGTAATTTCATGTATAAAAAAGCTCTGTACCCCTTTTAAAAATAGAAGAATTGCGACAGCTAAAAGTGCGAATGAAAATGTTCCGTATGCATATTTGAAAAAGTTACTAAAACCACTGTCGAGTTTTGTGAGCTGCGCAAGGTTTAAAACTTCACCAAGCGGCATATCTATACATGCTACATATTTTAAGTTTCCGTTTTCACAGAAAATAGGAGCTGAAGCTGTTACCGTTAAATCACCCGTGATAAGTGACGGATACGGATCGGTAATTGTACAACGTTCTTCTCTTACGGCACGGTAGTAGTATGCACGGTGTGCAAGTATCTGTCCTATATTCTCTTCAATCGTTTTAGTATCAGTATATGTCGGTGAAACCTGTACACCTTTACTGTCAAGTAGATATACCCCTTCACATTTATTCAATTCTGCCTTAATTTTTAGCAGCCTTGGGATAATCATCTCTTGCGTAATTGACGGAAGTCTGTTGGGAATATTTTTAGATAAAAGATAGCAAAAATAAGCTCTTGCTTTTGTACGACTTTCTGAAAACTTTTGGATATCTATAGGTACCATTAAGTTCGACTCCTTGAAATTTATGAAATTATTATAGCAAATTGAACATAACAACTTTATTACTTTAGCTATAATTACATTAATGAAACAAGAAATAAAAAAAATAGCTATCGTTAGACTCTCCGCCCTTGGAGACATTGTTAACAGTGCTGTAGTATTACAATTTATTAAACAACTTTACCCTAACGTTGAAATTGACTGGATTACAGAAGAGGTTTTTGCTCCTATCTTAAAACATAATCCGGAACTGAACATGGTTCACACGGTAAATATCAAAGAGATTAAAAAAGAGAAAAGCTTCTCAAAACTCAAAGCGTTAATTTCAAAACTGCGTTCGCTTCCTAAGTACGATCTCGTTATAGATATGCAGGGACTTATCAAGTCGGCAATTGTTGCAAGAATAGTTTCTAAAAACACTCATGGATTTAACAAATACTCCACAAGAGAATCTTTGGCATCTCTTTTTTATAAAACGACTTCAGATATCCCTTACGAGTACAATGTTGTAAAAAGAAACTGTTTTGTTGTAGCAGATGCACTTGATTTTTCGATTACAGACACTATGCTTTTAGAAAAAAAGGCTGTATTTCCTATTACAAATCATTATACGCTGATGAAAGATAAAAAGAATATCGCTTTTGTTATCGGTGCATCATGGCCATCTAAGATCTATCCAAAAGAGCTTGTTGCAAAAATTTGTGAAAGTTTACAAGAACAAGTCTATATTATCTGGGGAAATGAGCAAGAAAAAAGTGAAGCCGAGTGGATATGTGAACAAACAGAATATGCGACACTCGCTCCAAAGATGCAGCTTGATGAACTTGTATCGTTTATCTCAAGCGTAGATCTCTTAATCGGAAATGACACAGGTCCTACACATATCGCCTGGGCACAGAACATCCCTTCAATCACGCTACTGGGACCGACAACAAAGCGTATGATATACGAAACCCCTAAAAACATAGGGATTAAATCATCTTCTGAAGTAGATATTTTAAAAATCAACAAAGATGATTACTCTATTAAAGATATCCCTTATGAGGATATTGTTCAAACTGCAAAGGATCTTTTATGCAAATGTTAGGTTATTATATTTTTCTTCTTTTTGAAAAATTTTTAATGCTCCTACCCCATTTTATAAGAAAAAAGTTTTTCTTCTCTCTGGCTTCTTTAGGGTATCTTTTTTCAAAAAGATACAGAGAGGTATCTTTTCAAAATCTTGACTTTATATTTGGTGACAAACTCTCCTACGAGGAAAAAGTTTCCATTACAAAATATGCTTTTAAAAATCTTGCTTTAAACTTTTTACATGTGATGGAGATTCGTCATATGAGTTTGGATGAACTTAAAAAGCGTGTAAAAATTGAGAATATCGAAGTTGTAGAGAAGGCAAAAAAAGAGAACAGACCGATAGTTTACGTTACGCCACACTACTCTTCATGGGAACTTGCAGGAAATAGTATAGGTGGGCTTATAAGCCCTATCTTGCCGGTATACAAAAAGATGAAAAATCAGACATATCAAGAGTGGCTTTTAGAATCACGTGATCATTTTGGAAATATCTCTTTAGAAAAGACAAATGTAGTTCGACCTTTAGTTAAGTACCTCAAAAAAGGGTATGCACCCGCTTTATTGATAGATACCAACATCAACCCTAAAGAGGGTGTAATGGTAAAGTTCTTTGGAAAAGATATTCGTCAAACTTCAACTCCGGCATTTTTAGCACGTAAATTTGATGCTGCAATTATTCCAGGTGTTATTCATACTGAAGATGAAGAGAACTTTACACTTACGTTATACGATGAGATTCCTGTTGAAAAAACAGATGATGAAACGGCAGACATTCAAAAAGCAACACAACTTCAAGCAGATTGGCTTACTTCAGTTATTACAAAAGAGCCAAAATTCTGGTTTTGGCTGCATAGAAGATTTAAAGGGGACTATCCGGAGATCTACGAAAAAAATTAGTCCTCTACGATAATTTGTTTTCGTTCACACTCCGCAGTTCTAGCCTCAAAAAGTTTTAAAATAGTCAAGAAAAATGCAGTAATTGCAGGTCCAAGTATCATTCCCCAAAAACCGAATGTTGTCAGTCCTGCAATGATTGCAAAGAAAATCACCAACTCATTCAGTTTCGCATCATCATCATTTAAAAGCTTTTTATTGATCTCTTTAATAATGATAGGTTTTATAAACGTATCGGCAATAATCGAGATCATAACAATTGAATAGAGCGCTATAAACCAGGCATTCGTACTATTTCCTATTGAAAATTCATATAACATAAACGGTAACCACATTATGATACCGCCCACTACTGGGATGAGTGATGCAAAACCGTACATAATCCCAAACAAAAGGCCATTATAACCGATGTAAGAGATAGCTAATCCAAATAAAGCACCCTCAAACATCGCAGTAGTAATGATAGAGTAAAACACAACACTCATAACAGATGAAAGTTCACGTGAAAGTAAAGTTCCGTCTTCTGAAGACATCTGTACTACACGTTTTAAAAATGAAACAATTGTTGAACCGTTATATTGTGCGAAAAAGTAAAATACAATTACTAAAAATGCATTCTTTAAAAATCCTGCCGAAAATGTTCCTACTTTCCCTGCAAATTTTATTGCTCCCGCCGTTAAAGCATTTACATCTAAGTCTTCCAAACCTCCTGCTATATAAGGCTTAAAAAAGAGTAAATAACTTGGAGGATTAGCAATCAGTTCACGAATATAATCTTCAACCTTTTTAATAGTATCTGCTTCAAGGTTATTTAATTGTAATGTTAATGTAGTTAGAAAGTATCCTAAAGGTGCAAAAAAGAGTGCTGCAAGTAATAAGCTTGAGACAAATGAAGCAGCCAGTTTAGAATGAAGATGTTTTTCCAGGTAGTTTTGAATATTGGATGTTGAAATTGCTAAAAGTGCAGCGATCGTAATAGCCATTAGATACGGTGCATATAACAGATACATCCAGTATAGTGCCGTTGCAAATAGTATTGCTATAAAATATTGTGGTTTCATTATTTTTGTCTCCTTTTACAAAGAAGTAAATTCTTTGTAAAATTCCTCTCACTAAAGCTACGCCTTACGGCGAGATTTTTCATTTCGCTTTTCAAAATAAAGTCCCGTCTGCATTTACATAATCCATATTAAGAACATCAAAAGTTGCACGTGTAGCACGTCTCCCTTTTGCTGTTCTTTCCAAGTATCCGTTTGCGATCAAGTACGGTTCAAGAACATCTTCAACCGTCCCCTCATCTTCACTCAGTGCTGCTGCAATAGTACTAAGCCCCATAGGCTTTCCTTTTGAGCTCACCAAAAGATTTAACAGTTTTATATCCATCTCGTCAAACCCGTGTGAATTGATTCCTAGTTCATTTAAGGCATACTGAGTCGTATCAAATGTAATAGTCCGCTCATCTGCAACATCAGCAAAATCTCGTACACGACGCAGTAATCTTAAAGCGATACGGGGAGTTCCACGACTTCTTTTTGCGATCTCTAAAGCAGACTCATGAACGATCTCTTTATCGAGTTTTCTTGAAGCTTGCGCAATAATTTGTGCCAACTCATCCGGAGTATAAAAATTCATGCGAAAATTCATACCGAATCTATCACGTAATGGGTTTGAAAGCATCCCGGCACGTGTTGTCGCACCGATGAGTGTAAAACGAGGTAAATCTATTTTTACCGTTTGAGCTGCGGGACCACTTCCAATGATAATATCAATGCGATAATCTTCCATAGAGGAATAAAGAATCTCTTCAACCGCAGGGGATAGTCTATGAATCTCATCAATAAAAAGGATATCACCCTCTTCCAAGTTTGTCAAAATTGCGGCAAGATCCCCGCTTTTTTCTATCATAGGTGCGGCAGTTACTTTTATATTACTTTGCATCTCATTAGCGATAATAAGGGCGAGTGTAGTTTTCCCTAGTCCCGGAGGGCCGTAAAAGAGAACATGGTCAAGCGCTTCATCACGCTTTTTACTCGCTTCTATAAATACGCCAAGATTTTTTTTGATCTGATCTTGGCCGATATACTCACTCCAAGCATCAGGGCGTAAAGTTACTTCAGAACTCTCCTCTTCAGCATTAAATGTCTCAATCTCTACTACGCGTTCCATCTTAGCAACTCTTCTTCATCTTAATAGGTATGTTCCTCTTTTGGAAATGTTTTGTTTTGTACCTCATCGGCATACTGTGCAACTGCATCTTTTACCACTGTCGCACCGTCAAGATATTTTTTTACGAACTTCGGAGTAAACTCTTCGAAAAATCCAAGCATATCAGAAAATACCAACACCTGTCCATCAACATCGGCACCTGCACCTATCCCAATTACAGGGATAGCAACAGACTCTGCAATCTCTTTGGCAACATCTGCTTTAGTACCCTCGATCACCATACAAAAAGCACCCGCTTTTTCAACCGCTTTAGCATCTTTTAAAAGCTGCTCTTTTTCCTCTTCGGATTTGCCTTTAACTTTGTACCCGCCTTCACTTCTTACAGACTGTGGTAAAAGCCCTATGTGACCACATACAGCGATCCCATTTGTTGTAAGGTGTTTGATAATGTCGGCTTTATCTTTTCCACCCTCAATCTTCACACAGTCAGCTGAAGTGTTTTGAAACACTTTTGTGGCATTTTTCAGTGCTTCTTTTTTGTTTAAATATGTACCAAAAGGCATGTCACATACGACAAAAGTATCTTTTGCCCCATTACATACTGCATTTGTATGGTAGATCATCTGATCAAGTGTAGCACTAATAGTATCGCCTTTGCCTGCAAAGCTCATATTTAAACTATCACCCACTAAAATCATATCTGCACTATTTTCAAAAAGTTTCGCAAAAAGCGCATCATATGCAGTGATCATTACTAACGGTTTTACACCTTTTTGCTTTTTTATAGAAGATATAGTTAATTTTTTACCCATTTAAAGACTCTTTTTATATTAATTCTAGTATTTTAACCAAAAATTGCTATAATTTGAACAATACAGGAGAATTATTTAATGGGTATAAGAAGTGATTTAGATGCCAATTTTGATTTTGAAATAGTCGATGAGTTTCTGGATCACTACTCTATGATGATCGATAGTATGGAAGTGATGGTTATAGACCTTGACAAGCCAAATATGTATAAAAGAAGCGTAAGCGAACTTTTCCGCGTATTTCACAATATCAAATCTGCTTCAAGCTATTTAAAAATTGAACCTATGGCAAAACTTGCTGCCTTTGTTGAATCGGAACTTGAAGAGTTACGTGAAAAAGAACCCCCTATAAATGATGAAACAATTAACTGGCTTCTTGAAGTAAGTGATATGTTTGCAGCATGGCAAGATGATCTAAAGCTCGATAACGAGCTCTCTAAAATAAAATTCTCTTTATTAAAAATCCCAGATACGGACAAATAACTTTGAAAGACTTAGTAGCATATATAACTTCTGGCTATCCAGAAAAAGACTTTACGATTGATTTAGCACTCTCTTTAGGAGAAAACGGTGTAGATACACTAGAGTTAGGTGTACCGTTTTCCGATCCCGTTGCAGACGGACCGGCAATTGAAGCTGCAAATCATAAAGCATTATCACTTGGATTCAAGTTTAAAGACTTACTTGAGATCTCACACGCAGTTGCTCCTGCGGTAGATACTTTATGGATGGGGTATTTTAACAGTTTTTATCAGCAAAATATGGACTTGCTTCTTCCAAAAGCACAAGAGCTTGGTGTAAACGGACTAATTATTCCCGATCTTCCTCACGAAGAAGCACTGAGATATAAAGACCTGTTTGATGCAAACAACCTTGCAAACATTAGCTTTGTAGCACCTACAGATAGTCCTGAACGTATTAAAGAAGTTGTAAGTGATGCACAAAAATTTATCTATATGGTTGCATATACTGGAATTACAGGTGCAGGTGTGAGTGAAGATTTACAACCGTTTTTAGCTACGATCAAAAAGTTTACGCAAACTCCTGTTTATGTAGGTTTCGGTGTAAATGAAAAAACGGCAAAAGATAAAGTAAAAGGTGCTGACGGTGTAATTGTCGGAAGTGCATTTATCAATATCTTGCTTCAAGACTCTCTCTCTTTCAACGAAAAGATCCACAGATGTTCCGATCTTGCAAGAGAGATCAAAGATAAAATCAACAGTTAAGTAAACTTTACCCTTTTACTATTTCAAACAATACTAAAAGGGTATTTTGAAATAAACTGTCATTATCGTCACTTACCATCAGGTAAGTGTTTTTGTCTACTTTTTCAATCCCCTCGAAATTATCTATTTTCCATCCATCTTGAGAACTTATCTTAGCCAATGATTCTGTACTACAAGTACCATCTATACAACTTGAGAGATCAATTTTTAAGATCTGTGTAGTTCTTGCTCTTGTAAAGATATTAGTATCTCTCATCAACACTATTACATTGTGGGTATCTATAAACTTGATATCGGTGATAAATCCCTCTGCATCAAATTTCCAAGTAAAATCTCTCGAATAAATTCTATGTTTCTTCTTCTTTTTCAAAGGGGCTTCGGGTGCGGTAATAATTCCATACAAAGAGCTGTAAGCAACTGATTCTAAGCCTTTGTTTATACTCTCATAGTTCTCATTTTTTCGAAGTTTTTTATTGAGCTTAATCGATTTATAACAATTTCCGTAAAGATCATACAGTTCAACTCTGTTTTTTCCCTCAAAAGAGATAGCTACACCTTTACCGTAGATATCCATCCCCTCTGCATCTCGAAAATTTTTAGAGAGTTTTTTACCCTGTTTATCTTTTAAAGAGTAACTGTTTTTATATTTAAATGTTTCAATCTTTTTATCTTTGATAGCAAAATCAAAATGAAGTAATCTTCCTTTATCACTTAAGCAGTAAAGAGTATTCTCTTTTAAGACCAGTGCAGAAAATTCACTCAGTTTATCATCGAATGAAGAGAGTTTTTTTGTATCTAATATATGGATCTTCCCTATTTGACACTCTTGTTCTCCATTTGGACAAATTGTATATGCGAATAAATTGCTTAAGAGTAAAAAGGGGATAATTAAAAGTTTCATATTATGATTATAGCGTGTTTGAAGTTTGTGTAACTTAATGGTGCGTCAAAAGAAATCTACTAACTTTACTCAGTAAAATTAGCAAATGCACCTTCAACGCTGAGAACACTTTTATATTTTGTATTTGTAAGCTGTACCCGTTTTGTTTTTAGATCACAAACCGCTATACGAAAACTTGAACCCATATACGGTTCGACAAT
This sequence comes from Sulfurimonas sp. hsl 1-7, assembly GCF_030577135.1. Classification (NCBI taxonomy): domain Bacteria; kingdom Pseudomonadati; phylum Campylobacterota; class Epsilonproteobacteria; order Campylobacterales; family Sulfurimonadaceae; genus Sulfurimonas; species Sulfurimonas microaerophilic. Next base: position 199,052 of record NZ_JAUIRR010000004.1, read on the forward strand.
ACAGATAATTTTCTCCCCTATTTGACGTGTTGCATGAATATTGCCTTGAAGCGTCGGGAAAAAATATTGTGGATAACTCAAAGGTGTAATTTCAACGATCTCGACACTCTCTCTTTTCTTTAGACTCTCTGCTAGTATCTCAGCATCTTCAAAAGTCTCACACTGAACACACCAATCATCAAATTTTTTGTTAAAATGATGAAGATCCTCATCTAAAAAACCACCTGCCGGTGACTGTAAAGCAAATATTTTCATATTCCTAACCTAATATACGGTGATAAATTTTGATCAAACTTAAGATGACCACTTGTAACTGTACTATAAGCCCGTTTCAATTGTTAATTAAATGAAAAGTTGATTATTTATTATATTTTGAAGTTTATTAAAGAAAGTTAATGGTGCGCCCGAAGAGATTCGAACTCCTGACCGCCGGTACCGCAAACCGGTGCTCTATCCAGCTGAGCTACGAGCGCACATCCATTTAAAGGAGGCTGAAATTATAGCACCTAAAGCTTAGAGTTTCCTAAAACAAAAAGCTATTTATCTATTTTCTCCATAATTTCATCTATTTTTTTATTTTGCATGTAAAGTTCATACGACTGTCTTACATAAGCTTGAAGCATAGTCTTTGCATCATTATTTCCATCATAGTTGAAATCTCTCTCCATCTGTGATTGTAAAAACTTGGCAAAATCATCATCAACATCTACGTCAAATCTTCTACCGCCAATATGCAAGCCTAACTTTTTACTCATTAAGATTTAGTCCAATATACTTTCAATTTTGTTTACAATCTCATCAATCTCTTGATCTTTTTGTAAATTTAACTCTGTTAACTTTTCGATCTCTTGGTCTTTGAGCTCTTTCTCAGCTTTTAAAGTCACCAGTTCATTTCTAAGAATTTCATTCTCACCTTTTAAGTCGTATAACTGTTGTAAAATCTCTGAAACCTTCTCACTTAAAACATCTAAAGAAGTTTTTTCTTCCATCTGTAATCCTAAAATTTATTTCTCATTTATATTCTTGTAATTCTATCATAATTCAATACAATAGGATATTTTTTATATCAAATTGGATATAATTTATAAAATTAAGAATTAGGTATGAATCAAGATGGATAACTTTGAAAAATATTGTACTCAGTTTGTTCAAGAGGTTGGCTCTAAAGAAGGGGCAATTTCTCCAACAATAACTTCTTCAGCATCATTTGCATATGGTGATTGTGAGACAGCAGAAGGTATATTTAACGGCAGTGTAAAAAAGCCTTTATATTCTCGTGTCGGCAATCCAACAAGTGCAAAATTAGAATCTTTAATGGCAATGATGGATGATGGAGTGGGTGCAGTAGCTACAAGTTCAGGAATGGGCGCTATCAGTTTAAGTGTTATGAGCTTACTTTCTAGCGGGGATGAAGTTATAAGTATCGGTGGTCTCTTTGGCGGGACATATTCATTCTTCAATGAAACAGTCTCAAGATTTGGGATTAAAACACACTTTTTCGATGTTGATGAATTAGATAATATCAAAAAAGCGATCAATGCAAATACTAAAATCATATTTTTAGAGAGTGTAGGTAATCCAAATATGAGACTGCCGGATATCAAAGCAGTTGCTCAGATCGCAAATGATGCAGGTGTTGCTTTAATTGTTGACAATACAATTACACCCCTTAGTATTAAACCGCTAGAGTTAGGTGCAGACATAGTAGTCTATTCAACAACAAAAATTATCTCTGGAAATGCTTCAGCACTTGGCGGATGTGCAGTTTTCCGTCCAATCAATGAAGGGGATGACAAATTTAAGTCTGAAAGATACCCTTTTATGGCGAAATTTATTAAAGGTGCCGGGAAAATGGCACTTGTACCAAATGCTAAAAAAAGAGCACTTAGAGATTTCGGGATGAGTGCAAATGCACATGCATCGTATCAAACAATGCTAGGCTTAGAAACTTTAGCTCTTAGAATGCCAAGAGTCGTAAATAGTGTAGAGGTTATTGCAAAAGAGTTAAGCAAAAACGGTCTGGCGATCAACCACCCTTGTTTAGAATCTCATCCACATCACGAACGTTATAACAGTGACTTTAAAAACGGGTGTGGAACACTGCTTACTATCGATATGGGTTCAAAAGAAAAAGCATACCAGTTTCTCAATAGAACAAAACTTGCAACTATAACAGCAAATATCGGAGACAGCAGAACTCTCGCTCTTCATATGGCATCTACAATTTATAGTGATTTTAATGAAGATGAGAGAGAATTCCTAGGTATAACAGATGGACTTATCCGTGTCTCTATCGGACTAGAAAATCCACAGGATATCATTGAAGATTTTTTAAACGCAGCAAGGTAATTAAAGATGGCAACTGATACAATATATGAAGTTTCACAAGATTTAAAACTACAGTATCCAAAAAAATATAAAGTTTATCTTTTAAATGACGACTATACTACTATGGATTTTGTGATCGACGTGCTGATGAATATCTTTCGTAAAAGTTATGAAGAAGCACAAGATATAATGTTAGAGGTACACAAAAAAGAGAGAGGTCTTTGTGGTGTTTATACACACGAAATCGCAGAGACGAAAGTGATGCAAGTGCTCACTAAAGCTAAAGACAATGGTTTCCCTTTAAAAGCCACTATGGAAGAGGAATAAGCTATGATAAGCCCTACTTTAAATGATATCTTTCAAAAGTCTATACTGTTCGCTAAAGAATCACGCCATGAATACTTAACAATTGAGCATGTATTTTATCTTCTTCTATCTTCATCTGAAGGGGCTTATATTATTGAGGCATGTGGTGGAGATGTTCTTCAGATGAAAACTGCTTTGGCAAACTACATCAAAGACAATATTGAAAAACTGCCGGAGAATGTACATCAAGAGCCGTACGAAAGTGTAGCTCTTTCACGCTTGATCGATAAAATGGTACGTCATATCCAATCAGCTGGACAGATGAGTGCCGATGTAGGTGATCTGATCGCCGCTTTATATGAAGAAGAAAACAGCTTTGCATATATGCTGCTAGAGCACTACCAGATCTCTAGACTCGATATTCTAGAGATGATCTCCCATACAGATATAAAAGAAGATATCCAAGAAGATAAAGAATCAGCATTAGAAAAGTATTCTATTAACCTAATCAAAAAAGCAAAAGAGGGAAAAATCGATCCCGTTATCGGTCGCGATGAAGAGATCAGACGTGTTACACAAATTTTATGTAGACGTAAAAAGAACAATCCTATTTTAGTTGGTGAACCGGGTGTCGGTAAAACTGCTATTGCAGAAGGTCTAGCTCTTAATATTGCTGCAGATAATGTACCACAACTTCTTCAAGGGTCTGAGCTCTACGCACTTGATCTAGGAGCTTTACTAGCAGGTACTAAATACAGAGGTGATTTTGAAAAACGTCTTAAAGCCGTAATGGATGAACTCAAGAAAAAGCCTAAAGCTATTTTATTTATTGATGAGATACATACACTCATAGGAGCAGGAAGCACAAGCGGGACTATGGATGCAGCAAATCAGCTAAAACCGGCTCTGGCTTCAGGTGAGATCAAATGTATGGGTGCTACTACTTTTGCCGAGTATAGAAACGGTTTTGAGAAAGACAAGGCATTAAGCCGTAGATTTTCAAAAGTTGATGTTGATGAACCATCTGCAGATATAAGTTACCGAATCTTAAAAGGTCTAAAAAGTAAGTATGAACAACACCATAATGTTGAATACACAAACAAAGCATTAAAAACAGCCGTAGATCTTTCAAAAAGATATATTACCGACAGATTTTTACCAGATAAAGCTATTGATCTAATCGATGAGACAGCAGCATCTTTCCATCTTAAAAAATCTCATAAAGTAAAAGTGAGTGCAAAAGATATACAAAATACTATCTCAAAGATGGTAGGAATATCAAATGGGCAGATGAGCAGTAACGATATTAAACTCTTAGAAGATTTCGAAAGTAAACTCAAACAAAGAGTGATAGGACAAGACAAAGCAGTCGATATTGTAGCCCAAGCGATCAAAATATCTAAAGCGGGACTCACACCAGAGAATAAACCTATTGCATCATTTTTATTCTCTGGTCCTACAGGTGTAGGTAAAACTGAACTAGCTCTTGCTTTGAGTCAAACACTTGGTATCCATTTTGAAAAATTTGATATGAGTGAATATATGGAGAAACATGCACTTTCTCGCTTAGTAGGTGCACCTCCAGGATATGTAGGATATGAGCAAGGCGGATTGCTTACAGAAGCTATCAAAAAACACCCTTATTGTGTACTTTTACTTGATGAGATAGAAAAAGCGCATCCCGATCTTGTAAATATTTTACTTCAAATTATGGATAGTGCAACATTGACCGATAACAATGGATATAAAGCAAACTTCCAAAATGTAGTACTTATTATGACCTCAAACATTACAGCAGGTTCAAGAGCTGTTATGGGATTTAATAAAGATGATTCTCTTTCAAAAGATGAGGAACTAAAATCTTTCTTTGCACCGGAGTTTAGAAATAGACTAGATGCCATTGTAGAGTTCAATCAACTGACACAAGAGATCGTAGAGGGAATTGTTGAGAAATTTATAAACGATTTAAATAGTGAACTTAAAAAGAAAAAAATCGTTGTAACTATTAATGAAGATGCAAAAAAATTCATTGCTAAATCTGCTTATTCTAAAGAGATGGGTGCTCGACCGCTTAAAAGATATATACAAGACAATATTACAAATAAACTCAGCAACGAGATACTCTTTGGAAAACTCAAAAACGGTGGCTATGTAGATGTTACAGCTACTACAGATAATTTAGAACTTGCTTTTAGAGCAATTGAGACAGATGATACCGGAGCTCAATAAATACTCCCTGACATTCCCAAATCCAAGAGATACCAACGAAGACGGTATTTTGGCTTGGGGTGGTGACTTAAACCCTTCTAGACTTCTTCGTGCTTACCAAAACGGTATATTCCCTTGGTACTCACACGGTGATCCTATTCTTTGGTGGTCACCGGATCCTAGACTTATTATGGAACTTAAAGACTTTAAACTCTCCAAGTCACTCAAAAAAAGTATGAAAAAGTTTACATATAAGTTTGATACAAACTTTCGAGAAGTGATGATTAAATGTGCTGCTACACCGAGAAAAGACCAAATGGGTACGTGGATCAACAATGATGTTATTGAAGCATATACTGAGCTTCATCATATGGGGTATGCCCATTCTATTGAGAGTTACTATGACGGTGAATTAGTCGGTGGTCTGTATGGAGTAGTAGTTGGTAAAGTATTTTGCGGTGAATCTATGTTTGCTCATATGAGTGATGCTTCAAAAGCTGCTTATGCTACTCTTATCCTACATCTTAAAGAATGGGGATACGATTTTATCGACTGTCAAGTCCCAACCAATCATCTTAAAAGTTTAGGTGCTAAAGAGGTTGCAAGAGATTATTTTCTTTATAGATTAGAACAATCTGCTTTTGAAAATTTAGATCATCAATGGGGAATAAAGGATTAGTTTTGAGTGGTGCCGACACGAGGATTTGAACCCCGGGCCTGCTGATTACAAATCAGCTGCTCTAGCCAACTGAGCTATGTCGGCAAATTTTCAACACTTCTATACTCTTCTAGTTTTTCAAATGAATAGTAAGTAAAATGTGAAATAAAAAGAATTTGATCGAACTAGGCAGCGACCTACATTCCCACACCCGTGGGGTGCAGTATTATCAGCGATGAGAGGCTTAGCTTCTGGGTTCGGAATGGGACCAGGC